>CAKTNU010000068.1 GCA_934589325.1 uncultured Oscillospiraceae bacterium
GCGGCGTATGTTGCGTCGCGGGCCTTGCACTCCTCCTCGGTGTACTTGGGCTTCTCGTCCATCGAGTAGTCGATGAAGCTCAGCTCAAGGTTGCCGGAGTAGTCGGTGACGGAATCGACATCCTTGAACACCTCGCGCAGTCCCGTTTCAAGGAACCATTTGTAGGAGCTTTTCTGGATCTCCAAGAGGTTTGGCATATCCATGATCTCTTGGGTGCGGGCAAAGCTCTTTCTCAGAGTCTTGCCATAGAGAACATCTTTCGGCATTGGCGCACTCTCCTTATCAAATAAGTTGCAAACGCCCGGGTGTGTTGTTGAAATTTTATGACCCGGTGTTGATTTTACATTGCTCAGATGCTATAATTGCGATATTGAAAGTGGGATATTATCCCCTTCCCCGGCAAACATAGCAAGGTATTATACCATTTGTCATATTGCAAAGTCAAGGCTTATTTTATTAAATAAGCACTTTTTCAGGCGGCTGTCCCAGCCGCGTTTTTTTATAGCATCATTTTATCGGCAAGAGGTAAGGTCATGGATATCCGCGTTGTCATTATGCTTGCGCTCACCGGCGCTCTCGCGCTTGCGCTGTTATATAAGGAGGGGCTTCTCAAGGATCCCGCGCCGATCGCGGCGGCAGCAGCACTGACTGTGCTTGCGCTCGTCCTCCGTGCCCTCGTTTTTGACTATGAGACGCTTGACTATCAGAATTTTCTGACCCACTGGGTCGATTATTTCCGGCAGCGCGGCGGCTGGCGTGCACTGCGTGACCCGGTCGGGAACTACAATATTCCTTATCTGTACTTCATGGCGCTGTTCTCCTACAGCTCCGTGAAGGACCTGTATCTCATCAAGATCCTTTCAACCGTGTTCGACGTGCTGCTGGCCTATTCCGCTATGCGGCTCGTATCACGCTGGCAGAGCTCCGTCTGGCTGCGGCTAGTCTGCTTTTTCACGGTGCTGCTGTGGCCGACCGTGTTCCTTAACAGCGCCGTCTGGTCACAGTGCGACAGCATATATGTGGCTCTCGCGCTGCTGGGCATCGACCTTGCGCTGGATGACCGGCCCATACTGTCCATGACCTGCATCGCGCTGTCATTCGGCTTCAAGCTGCAGGCCGTGTTTATCATGCCGGTGTACGCGGTGCTGTGGATGCAGGGCAAATTCAAGTGGTATCATTTCCTCGTGTTTCCCGGCGTGTATGTTCTGCTGGTCCTGCCCGCTGTCATCGCCGGGCGGCCGTTCATGGACACGATACTGCTGTATTTCAGTCAGACCGGCAGCATCGGTTCGGGGCTGAACTACAATTCTTCCTCCATTTTCGCCATGCTGCGCAACGTATCCGACCAGGACGCCGCTGCATCGGCCGGCATAATCGGGGCGTTTGCGTATATGCTAGCCGTGCTCGGGCTGTGCTTTGCCAAGCGCAGCCGGCTGAACGATACCGCAGTGCTTGCCGCCGCCGTTCTGCTTGCGGTCGGCATCCCATTCCAGCTGCCGCATATGCATGACCGGTATTTCTATGCAGCGGATATTTTGACCCTCGCGCTTGCTTTCGCGCTGCCGAAATACTCCCCTGCCGCACTGCTGACGGAGTTTGCCTCGCTGCTGGGCTATCACGCATACCTGAAAATGAAGTTTCTACTCCCGATGCGCTATGGCTCCGCCGCGCTCATCGTCGTGCTGCTTATGGCGATAATTCTGCTCGCGGATTCGCTCTGCGGAAAAAACGGTGTCCAAAAACGGCCGAAACGGGAAAAAACATAAAATTCATGCTTGACAAACTGATTTTATCTGCTATAATAACTCATGCCTTAAATGTGGCGCGCCAATGATGCGAACGGGTTTAAATGGATCCGAGGCATCGGCGAATAAGCGAGAGTGCTGGAACAGGTAGACAGGCACGTTTGAGGGGCGTGTGTCAACCGACGTGGGAGTTCAAGTCTCCTCTCTCGCACCATAAAAAAGAAGAACCTGAGTTCATAGAACTCAGGTTCTTCTTTATTTTCATTGATTTTTCGGCACTGCCGCTTTCCTGCGCCGCTCGGTTTATACTATCTTTTCAGGATATCAACTATCTTTGCAAAGTCCTCTTTTGCCTCGGGGAAGTAAGGGAGCATGCAGTAGCAGTGTATCATTCCTGAGCGGGCAGTGCAGGTGTACGGAATATTGGAGCGCCTGCATGCGTGCCGTTTCCTCGTCATTCCACATCACCTCGCCGGGGGACACGGCGATTATATGCCGCGGCTGCGGCAGCGGAGCGCCGAGCGCACTGTTATGCGCCGCTATTCCGAGTGCCAGCGCACCGCCGGACGAGAAGCCGCAGGTGCTGATGTTCCCGCCGTATATCTCCGTCATCTGCCGGTAACATTCATACGCCATCGCGTAGGTCTCGGTTATGCAGTGCTCGGTACACAGCGGATAGCACGGGAACCACACGTCGCTGTCGGTCTCCCTGCAGAGCCTGCGCAGGATTATCGCGTCACCCTTGTCTGGCCCTATCACCATGCCGCCGCCAAAAAAAGAACAGAATTGCGCGCTTGGCCGGTCTCTCCTCCCTGCGGACTATCAGGCACGGGAAGCCGTTTATCATCTTCTTTTCATAGTATGCCTTACGGTCTGTCGGCATGAAAAAGCCGCGGCTGCGGTTCTGCTTTTCTATCACTCTCAGCATTTCATCCTGCGGCAGCCGAAACGCCTTTTTCACGCCGGCCAGCTTGTAAACTCCACGTATCAATGACGCACCAAAGCTCATAATTTCACCTCAGATCAAAAAATACAGACCCAGAAACATGCCCGACGCATGCCGGAAGCCGCGTGTTTTTTACGGCGGTCATCGTCATATCGAAAGCCTCCGTGTTCTCAGTGGACTATGCTCTTCACGAGCTGCGCCCACTTATCGGGATAGCGCACCAGCAGCTCCTCATGCTGCAGGTCGTGCTCGTGAATGACGGGATGCGCAAAGTGACGCATATAGCGCTCACGGTATTTTTCACCCATTTTCAGCGCATAGAATATATGTATCTCGGTGCCGGGGATATCGATCTTATCCGGCAGCAGCGTGATAAGGTCGGAGCAGAACTGATTGCTGCAGCTGCGCTTCGTCACATACGGCCGTGCACCGCCGAACATATCCATAAATGCCCCGACGTATTCCGGCATCTCCGCCCTGTTCTTTTCAAGCCGATCCTGTAAAAATTTCAGCTTGAAACGCCCGTCCCGTATCAGCGGGTACAGCAGCGGCATCAGCAGCGAGGTCTGCAGGCGCGCCACAAACGGCGAGGCCTGATCGAGGTCGGAGCTTCCGATTATGCCGTAGTCAATATGTATATTTCCCCGCGCCGCCAGCAGTCCGACAAAGGAACCGCCGAGCGAGCAGCCGTAGACTGCGCGTATGTGTCCGCCGCAGTGCTCCTTTATATAAGCCTCTATTTTCCCGGTCTCCTCCGTCATCGTCGTGAACTCCGTCCGCTCGCTCTCGTCAAATCCGTCATAGCTGACGACAAGGACCCGATAGTCCCGTTCAAGCAGCGGAACAACGTGCTCAAAGCTGCGCCAGTCACAGCATGTGCCGGGCAGCAGCATTATTACCGGGGCGCTCTCCGCTCCGAAAGAATATACCTTCATTCTTCTGCTCCCCCGTCATTTCCGCGCCGTGACGCAGAGCCAGCCTCTCCGGTTCTTGTGCACCCGGATATCGCCGAAGCCGGCCTGTTCCATCGCGGATCTCAGTTTTGCGTCATTGTATATGCGCATACCCTCGACGATCTCGGTCCACTTGTCGTCCTTGGCCGTGTCGCCGCTGCACTCGTTGCATACGAGAAATGTCCCGCCCGGCTTCAGTACGCGCCATACCTCACGGAAGCTCTGCGGCAGCTCCGGCCAGAAGTACACGGTCTCGAACGCCGTGACGAGGCCGAACTGCCCGTCCGCAAACGGCAGCTCCGCAACGCTGGCCTGGAGCACCTCGCATCGTCCGGCCTCTATCGCCCTCCTGTTGAGGCGGCGCGACCTTTCAACGCTGACAGGAGAATAATCTATGCCCTTGACACGCCCCGCCGGATATTTCTTGAGCAGCTTCCCTATGTTCGCCCCGCCGCCGCAGCCGCAGTCGAGCGCATCCGTGTCCGCCGCTCCGCCGGCAAATCCAAGCCCCCAGCCGGCAAGCGCGCTGTGGCCCAGGTTCATCATCGCTACCATGACCTTTCCGCCGAAGCCCTCCGGCCTGCGCGTATTCTCAAAAAAAGACATTACCGCGCCTCCCCGGACTTCCGAAGAACGATGATACGGTTTGAGATATTGCGCACAAGCGTCAGCTTATCCAGCAGCCTGTAGATAGGTACAAACTCCGCCATTCCCTCCGTAAGTCCGTGCTCCTCGGCAAATTCAAAGCCCGGCAGTATATCTGCAAGCGCCCGGCCGTCCTTGATGCCCCACGTGAATTTCGCGTTGCTGCCTTCAATGGACTTCTCCTTGAACCGCTTCACGATCATGGGGTTCATGATCTCAACGAACACGTCCGCCCGCTCAAAGCGGCCGGATATCACCTCGAATATGCGCTGCACATCCGGCTGTGTCAGATACATGGTCAGCCCTTCTATTATTATAAGCGCCGACGACGCATCGCTTATCTCGCCGCCCCAATCATCCATGGCAGACATCGCTATCTGCGATATGCTCCCGCGCTCCGGCAGCAGCTTTTCGCGCACTGCCATCGTCTCCGGCAGGTCGAGGTTATACCAGCGGCCAAAGCCCTTCACCCTGTAGCAGCGGGTATCCAGCCCGCAGGCAATGTTCACGACGGTCGTGCCGGGATGCCCGTCAAGATATGCGCTGACGAGTCTGTCCAGCACGATCGTGCGCGCTATGACTCCGCTGTGCATGGCGGAGTCCTTATCGGCAAGTGAGAAGTCGTAATCCAGCTTATCCACAAGCTCGACAGCCTTATCGTCCCGTATCGCGCCGCGTGTCCGCGTCTCCTTCGCCCGGGCATACACCGTCTGCAGCATCGTTTCCGGCACACCGGAAAGCGTTATTTTTTCGCTCATCATGTTCCTCCCTGCGGCTGTGCCGCTCAGTTAGTTATCTTTAACCGTAATCCGTTCAAAAAGCCGCCGAAAGGCAGCCTTTGAATTTTTATTTTCCAGCTACATTATAATTTCGCAGCCTCCCGCTGTCAACCCGGGGAAGCTCCGCGCAGGCAAAAAGTTTTCCGCTCCGCGTCATTCGTGCGCACGGTCGTATATCTTCTGAATGTCCTCCGGCAGCTTATCCGGAAGCATGGCGTATATCGCGTCCTCATTGCCGTCGGCCATGGCACGCTCATAGTACCAGCACTTGAAATTGAGCATGTCCAGCGTCCGCTCAAGGCGGCGCATCTCGTCCTCTACCTTTTCGCGCTGGCGCAGGAACAGCTCGCGGCGCTGGGCATATGTCCCACTCCCCTCCGCGCACCACTGCATGAACTGCTTGATGTCCTTTATCTCGAGCCCGGATTTCTTCAGGCACTCGATGACCCGCAGAGCCTCCAGTTCTCTGTCCTCAAAGCGGCGTATGCCCGAGCTGCGCTCCAGCCCCGGGAACAGCCCCTCCTTATCGTAATATCTGAGCGTTGAGATCGGCAGTCCGAACATCTCGGACACCTGACCGATTGTATAGTACATATCCTGTCCTCCGGAAATAACAAAAAATTCACGAAAAGCATCTTGACCTAAAGTCAGCTTTAGAGTATATATTATTATAGCACACGGCGGGGGCTCCCGTCAATCAATATAACTGCATGGAGGATGCTCAATGTCCAAGAAGGTTCTTGTGATCAGCACCAGCCTGCGCCCTGACAGCAATTCCGAGGCGCTGGCCGATGCATTTGCCGACGGCGCGGCCGCGGCCGGCAATGAGGTTGAAAAGCTGACTCTCCGGGGCAAAAACATCGCGTTCTGCCGCGGATGTCTTGCATGTCAGCGGCTCGGCCGCTGCGTCATCGATGACGACGCAGTCTGGATAGCCGAGAAAATGCTGCATGCGGACGTGCTCGTCTTTGCAACTCCTATATACTACTATGAGATGAGCGGCCAGCTCAAGACGCTGCTTGACCGCGCAAACGCGCTCTTTGCGCTGGACTACGCCTACCGCGACGTGTATTTTCTCTCCGCCGCGATGGAGGACGAGCCTGACACCGACGAGCGCGCCGTCCACGGCTTTGAGGGCTGGGTCGCCTGCTATGAGCGCTGCCGCCTCGCCGGAACAGTGTTTGCGGGCGGCGTTGGCGACGCCGGTGAGATTGCGGGTCATCCCGCACTCGAAAAGGCGCGGAAGATGGGCGCAGGAATAAAATAATTCGGATCTTTGGAGGTTTTTAGTATGGTCAAACAGACTGCGGGTCGGGACGCCCTGAATGATTTCGCCCCGAAATTTGCCGAGCTGAACGATGACGTGCTGTTCGGCGAGGTATGGTCGCGTGAGGACAAGCTGCCGCTGAAGCTCCGTTCGATCGTCACCGTGAGTGCGCTGATAGGCAAGGGGATAACAGATTCGTCGCTGAAGTATCATCTCGCCAGCGCGAGAGCCAACGGCGTCACGCGCACGGAGATGGCCGAGATACTAACTCACATCGCCTTCTATGCCGGATGGCCGAATGCCTGGGCCGCATTCCGCATGGCAAAGGAGGTATATGCAGACGACTAAGCTCCCGGATCCCACGGCGGCTTTTTCGGCCTCGGCGAGCCGAACGACGCGTATGCCAAATACTTTACCGGCAGAAGCTATCTCAAGCCGCTGACGGCTCCCGGCGCGGCACTGTTCCTCGCAAACGTCACCTTCGAGCCGGGCTGCCGCAATAACTGGCACGTACACCATGCCAAGAGCGGCGGCGGGCAGATCCTCATCTGCGTCGACGGCGAGGGCTGGTATCAGGAGGAGGGCAAGCCTGCCCAGAGCCTCATGCCCGGCGATGTCGTCACCATTCCCGCAAACGTCAAGCACTGGCACGGTGCAAAGGCCGGCAGCTGGTTCAGTCATATTGCCGTCGAGGTCCCGGGCGAGGACTGCCGTAACGAGTGGTGCGAACCCGTCAGCGACGAAGAATACAGCAGGCTATGAAAAACGCTTGGCTTTCCTATACGGAAAGCCAAGCGTTTTTTTATCTTAATGCAGGCTGCCGATATTCTCAAAGATATCCCCGCCCGTTACGTCGTCACCTACGGTGCTGCGGTACAGGCCAAAGGCATGACAGTCATAGCGTTCCCCATAGTTATACACATGGAAATCCCATTTCTGCTGGCTCTGGTGCAGCTTATAGCAGTCCTGCGCGACCTCGAACCCGGTCCGACCGCCGAAGCTGTCGAGCGGCTGCTCCCAGTTCAGGCTCACTTTATTTTCCCCGTACAGATGCAGGTACAGTTTCGGCGTATCCCAGACGCCGTACTCCGCGGCGCCGGTATCAAGTGTCAATGTGACCGCTGTATCAAAGGCTCTCCGCGTCCTGACGTTTCCGTCACTGAGTGCGGCTATAGGCTCCCCGTCAAGCAGTACGCCCAGCCCAATGTTCTCGGCTTCGGGTTCCGGCGTCGGCTCGGGCGTAGGCTCAGGTGTTGGTTCCGGAGTGGGCTCCGGAGTTGTGATCGGCGTTGGCAGCGGTGCAGTCGGCTCGGGTGCGGCCGCCGGCTCACTCGCGCCGCAGGCGCAGAGAGTCAGCAGGCACAGCAGCACGGCAAGCAGGATAATGCGTCGTTTCATCTTCAACCTCTCAATTTTTGCTATTGGAAAAATAATACCATACATTTACGTATATTTCAATTTTTCTTTTGCTTGACCTCGCTGTGGGCGCAGCATATAATTGCATTATCTAAAACCCGATGCTGCCGGAGGAACGCTATGAACAAATATACGGCCGTATTTGCCGCCGAACCTGACTGGGATTCCATTCCCATCGCGCCAATAGACGCTCTGCTCTGGACTGAGCACTGCTCCGTCCGCGCTTTTGCCCAGCTATGCTATACGTCGGACTCCCTGCGGCTGCGGCTGTGCGCCGCTGAGCGCGACATCCGCGCCGAGGAACAGCCGCCTCTCGGTATGCCATGCCGTGACAGCTGCCTTGAATTTTTCTTTTGCCCTGCGGCGGGCGACAGCCGCTATTTTAACATCGAGTTCAGTCCCAGCGGCTGCATGTATCTCGGCTTTGGCCGCAGCATCAGCGAGCACTCCCGACTGCTTGTGACCGGAGCGGAGGACATTTTCCGCCCGGATATCAAAATCCTCTCTGACGGCTGGGAAGTGTCGTACCGTGTCCCGTTTGATTTTATACGCAGGTTTTTCCCGGATCTCAACATCTGTTCTGGCATGACCATGCGGGCAAATTTTTATAAATGCGGCGACGCGACCGTCAGCCCGCACTATCTAGCATGGAACCCGATATCC
>CAKTNU010000069.1 GCA_934589325.1 uncultured Oscillospiraceae bacterium
TTTCGTAATAGTCGGGCAGAATGTCCTTATGTATGAGAAGATAATTCTCCAGCATGGTCATATTCTCCTGTCAATATTTATATACATATGATACACTGTCCGCGAAAATAATACAAGCGCTTTTCAGCTGCGGACACAAAAATTCAGAAATATTAATGTTTTTAAAATTACGGAGGAACCTTGGCATGAAAAATTATCGTATCGCAATACTCGGTGCGACCGGCGCAGTCGGCCGCGAGATGATAAGCATCATAGAGGCGAGCGGAATATCCGCGGAGATAGCTCCGCTAGGCAGCGCCCGAAGTGCGGGGACGACGATAGAGTTTCACGGCGAGCCTGTAAGGGTACGCGAGGCGACGGGGGACAGCTTTCTCGGCGCGGACTTTGTGCTCGGCGCTGCAAAAAACGCCGTCGCCAGACTTTTCGCCCCAGCGATAGCGGAGAGCGGTGCGGTGTTTATCGACAACAGCTCAGCTTTCAGAATGGCGGACGACGTGCCGCTCGTTGTGCCGGAAATAAACGGCGCGGACGCGTATTCGCACCATGGCATAATAGCAAACCCGAACTGCTCCACGATAATCGCGCTCATGGCCGCGGCACCGCTGAACCGGATATCTCCGATAGAGTCCATCGTGGCCAGCACGTATCAGGCAGTGTCCGGCGCAGGACAGGAGGGAATCACGGAGCTTATGCGGCAGACAGCGGATATCGCGGCGGGCAGGAGTCCGGAGGGGCGCGTGTTCCCGGCGCAGATAGCCTGCAATGTAATACCCTTCATCGGCGCGGAGCAGCCGAATGGGTACACTGATGAGGAAATGAAAATGCAGAACGAGGGACGGCGTATCCTGCACAGTCCGGAGCTGCGTGTGAGCTGCACCTGCGTGCGTGTGCCGGTCCTGCGCTCTCATTCTATCGCGCTGACGGTGAGGACGAGAGAAAAAATATTGCCGGAGACCGCGGCCGAGGCGATAGACACGTTCCCCGGCTGCCATACTGCGCATAGCTTGTCCGGGCGGGATTACCCGACTCCGATCGACGTCAGCGGACAGGACACAGTCTGGGTCGGGCGCATCCGCGAGGATCTCGCCGACGAGCGCGGTCTCAGCCTCTGGTGCTGCGGAGACCAGATACGCCGCGGCGCCGCGCTGAACGCAGTGAAGATAATGCGCCTCTTTATGTGACGCGATAATGCTTGCTATTGCCGGAGGATGCTGGTAAAATAAAAGAAATCGACCCGGAAAATCTAAACGAACGGAGAAAAATCATGGATGAGGATCTAAGACAGAGAAAAAAGAATCTGATAATGTTCCCGCTCGGCACGGTCGGCCGCGACATGGTCTACAACCTGATCACGAGCTATCTGCTGACCTATGTGCTCTTTACCCGCGCTCTCACCGCCGCCCAGCTCACCGCGATCAGCGCCATCATGGTCGGGGCCCGCGTGTTCGACGCGCTCAACGACCCCATAATGGGCAATATCATCGAGCGCACCCGCACCCGCTGGGGCAAGTTCAAGCCCTGGCTCGTCATCGGCATCGCCACGACCTCGATAGTCGTCTATCTGTTCTTCAACACGAAGCTGCAGGGCTGGAGCTTCGTATGGTTCTTCGGCGTGATGTATTTCCTTTTCAGCATCACCTACACCATGCATGATATATCGTACTGGGGCATGGTGCCCGCGCTCAGCTCCGATGCGAATGCCCGCAACCAGTTTGCATCCCGGGCCACGCTCTTTGCCGGTATCGGCGGCGCGGTAGCCGGTATGCTCATCCCGATATTCACTACCGGCAAGAACGCCATCGGCGGCAGCACCGCGACGGCATACGGCGTTGTGGCGCTGGTCATAGCGCTGATCGCCCCGGCGTTTCTGTGCTTCACGATCTTCGGCGTGCGCGAGCGGCGCGACGATCTGCGTGAGGCAGCGCCCCCGATCAGCTTCAAGAAAATATTCAGCACCTTCTCACACAATGACCAGCTTATGTGGATAGCGCTGATATTTCTCATCCAGCAGGTCGGCAACGGCATAGTTGTCGGCGGCCTCGGCTCGACCTACATATATTTTGACTTCGGCTATGAGGGCGGGCTGTACTCCCTGTTTGCGACCGTCGGCCTGGCGGCGACGGCGTTTCTCATGATATTCTATCCCGCCATCTCGAGAAAGATAAGGCGCAAGCGGCTGATGGGCATAATGATGGTGATATCCGCCGTCGGTTATGCGATGATGCTCGTGCCGGGACTGCTGATGAGCGCGGGGACCGTGAAGTTTGTGATACTTACGGTCGGCTATATGCTTGCAAACTTCGGGCAGTACTGTTACTACCTCGTTATGATGATATCCATTCTGAACACCGTCGAATATAACGAGCTCAAGACGGGCAGCCGCGACGAGGCGATCATCGCATCGCTCCGCCCGTTCACCACGAAGCTTGCCTCGGCGCTGTCCGTTGCGATAACCTCCGCAAGCTATCTCATCTTCGGCATTACGGGCTTTACGAACAAAATATCCTCTCTGGAGCAAAGCTGCTCCCTCGGCCTGATAAGCGAGGGCGAAAAGCTCAGCCAGATAGACGCAGTGCTCAGCGGCGTGCAGCACGGGCAGACTGCGGGACTGCTGCTGTTCATGACCGTTCTGCCCTGTGCGCTGATGTTCATCTCGTACCTGCTGTATATCAGAAAGTACCGGCTTGACGAGGAAGAGTACGAACGCATCTGCGCAGAGCTGCAGCTCCGGGAGGAGCAGACATGAGCCTTACGCGCCTCGCGCTCAGATTTGCCGCGCCGCCGGTAAAAATAGAGGAGTACCGGCGTTATCTGTTCATCGGGCCGCATCCGGACGATATAGAGATAGGAGCCGGGGCGACGGCGGCAAAGCTCGCGGCCGAGGGGAAGGATGTAGCTTTCCTGATATGCATTGACGGCCGCTTCGGAGACGGAGGAACGCCGCTGCGCGGGGATGCGCTTGCCGCAGAGCGGAGGCGCGAAGCCGCGGCGTCGGCAAAGCTGCTGGGCGTGTCGGATGTGCGGTTCCTGAATCTGCGCGACGGCGCGGGCTATGACACGGATGAGCTGCTGCGCGGCATTGCGCGCACCGTCGGCGAGTTCCGTCCGGACGTGATATTCGCGCCCGACCCTGACGTGGACAGCGAGTGCCACGCGGATCATCTGAACGTCGGCCGCTGTGCACGGCAGATCGCATGCTTTGCGCCATACGGCGGTATAATGGCGGGATATGGGGCAGCAAGTGCGCCGGTCAGGGCACTGGCGTATTATATGACTGCCCGCCCGAACTCCTGTGTCGCAAGCGGAAAGTATCTCAAGCGCCAGCTGGACGCGATATTCACCTGTCATAAGACGCAGTTCCCGGACGGATCACAGGATGCGAAGGCGATCGCGCTGTACCTGAAAATACGCGCCGCCGACTTCGGCCTGCGCAGTCTCAAGGGCCGTGCCGAGGGCTTCCGCACTCTGAGCGCCCTGCAGATGCACTGTATGCCGGAGGCCGGGGAATAAAAGATATTATAGGCCGCTTCCGGCCGCACCGGATAGATCAACAGCTCCGAATCCCAATTTGGGTCCGGAGCTGTTGATCTATAAAGCATATGTACAGGGAAGAAGCCTGACTTCCGGGGCCGGGCACTATTTGCCGGTATAGCGGCGTATCTCGTCCAGAAATGCCTGGCCGTAGCGTTCAGCCTTGTATTTACCGACGCCGGAGACCTCCAGAAATTCCGCCATTGTGGTCGGGCGCTTTGAGGCCATGTCCTGCAGTGCGGAGTTGGAGAAAATTATATACGCGGGCAGATTCTCTTCCGATGCGAGGCGCAGACGCAGTGTCTTGAGCGCGACAAGCAGCCCGCCGTCTGCGGCGGGGGCAATAGCGCGCCTGAGCCTCTTCATCACCGGCTCCGGTGCGGCGCGGACGGTCATAGTGACTCGCCTGCTGCGGAACAGCACGTCACCGGCACTCGCTGTAAGCTCGGCACCGCCGTGGTCGGGGTCGATGTGTATATACCCCTGTGCTGTGAGAGCCTCGATCATATCGTTCAGATCGGTGCGAGAGACGCTTTTCATCAGCCCGTAGGTCGTGAGTTCATCGAGCCCAAGCTCAACTATGCGCTTGTCACGGCTGCCCCGCAGGACGCGTGCCGTACTTACCGCGCCCAGCGGATAGCCCAGCTTGTCGCTGATGCGGCGGACGCAGGAAAGTATCATTTTTGCCTCGGTCGTGATGTCACGCTCAACAAACTTCTGCGCACAGTTTCCGCAGTTTCCGCACTGCGCCTTGTGTGCTTCGCCGAAATAGTCGAGTATGTAGCCGCGCAGACAGGAGGTGGTTTTACAGTAGGCGACCATTATATTGAGTCTGGTAAGATCACGGTCGATAAGCTCGTCGCGCTCGTCATCGGACAGCACATTGTCCTGCGGACCCGGCGATGACCGTGTTATGAGAAATTCGGCGGTCTTTATGTCTCCCGGAGAGTACAGCAGGATACAATCTGCGGCGGCGCCGTCGCGCCCGGCTCGTCCGGCCTCCTGATAATATGCTTCGATGCTCTGCGGCATATTGTAGTGGATGACATAGGATACGTTGGACTTGTCTATGCCCATACCGAAGGCATTGGTAGCGACCATGACAGGGCGGCGGTCATATATGAAAGCGTCCTGATTTCCGCGCCGCTCGTCGTCCGACAGACCGGCGTGGTATTTCGTGGCGGGTATGCCGGCTTCGATAAGCGCTTGACATATCTGCTCCACATTCTTCCGCGTGGCGCAATAGATTATGCCGCTCCTGCCGTTTCGCTCGAGGAGCAGTGACTCCAGGGTGCTGAGCTTATTCTTGGGACGGAGGACTTCAAAACGCAGGTTCGGCCGGTCAAAGCCGGTCGTAATGCGCAGGGGATCGCGCAGACCAAGACTGTGCTCAATGTCAGCACGCACCTGCGGAGTCGCGGTCGCGGTAAAGGCTGATACGACCGGGCGGCTGCCGAGCTCAGCGAGGAAGTCGGCGATGCGCAGATAGCTCGGGCGAAAATCCTGCCCCCACTGCGAGATGCAGTGCGCCTCGTCGACCGCGAGAAGCGAGACGCGGCAGAAGCTGACGGCGGCCAGAAATTCGGCGTTGAGCAGCCGCTCCGGGGCGACGTAGATGATCTTATACCTGTCATTGAGAATATTGCGGTAAACGGCGGAGATCTGCTCGGGGCTCAGTGAGCTGTTTATGTACGCGGCAGGTATGCCGGCGTTTTTGAGCGCCGCGACCTGATCCTTCATCAGTGAGATGAGCGGGGAGACGACGAGAGTTATCCCGTCGAATATCAGTGCGGGTATCTGGTAGCACAGGCTTTTGCCGCCGCCGGTAGGCATGACGCCGATGGCATCCCGCCCGGCAAGCTGAGCCTCGATAAGCTCTTCCTGCCCGGCGCGGAAGCCGGAGTATCCAAAGTACTGCTGCAGAATATCAAGCGCTTTTGGATCGGCCAAGCGGATCCGCCCCCTTTTTCTGTCTGTAAAAGAGCCTCGCAGAGTTTTTATGTACCGGAGAAAGAAATCTTTCAGAGCCGGTCAGAACGGATATTCCGGAGCCTCCTCAAGGCATTCCGGGTGATGCTCGAGATAATCGAGCTCCTCATGCGTATGCTCACGGTTGTCCTCCTCCTCGCGCCCGACATGGAACAGCAGACTGAAGCCTATCGTCGTGACAAATGCGACGACGACTGCGGCGTAGGTCTCCGTGAACCACGGCGCGATCGGATAGCTGCCGTGCAGCATTTTCCAGACTACCCAGAACACCGCCGCGAAGCAGGTGCATATCATGCTGAAGCATGCGCCCTTTTCCGAGGCCTTGTTCCAATAGATGCCGAGCAGGATGACGATGAATATCGCGCCGCGCAGAGAGTAGGCCGAGTAGACGATGTCCAGCACGGCGCTTGCGTCGACGAGCAGTATCGCCGCGACGCAGCATATCACGCCGGACAGCGCGGTAGTGATGCGGCTGACACGGAGTATCTGCTTGTCGGTGGCGTTTGGATTTATATCGCGCTGGTAGATGTCCTTGGTCAGCATCGTACCGGCGGCAAGAATTATCGGAGAGACGGTGGAGAGGATAGCGGCAAGAATGGCCGCGAGTATCAGTCCGCCAGCGACGGGATTTATGTTCATCATCAGCGACGGCAGCGCCAGCTTTGCGCCCTGCGCCACACTGTCGACCCCCTCAAGCAGCGTACCCTGAGAGTACATCACGCGGCCGACCATGCCGAGCAGCGCGCTGAAAAATCCGAACGGAGCGACGACGAAGGCTGTGAGGATGCAGGCCTTTTTTGCGGTCTTGATATCCTTTGCCGCGAGAACGGGCTGAATACCGGCCTGCGCGGTGCAGGCGCCGAGCAGACTTGCTATTATCCATGAGCTGACCTTTGAAAATCCTATGGAGCCCATGCTGAAGAAGCTGCCGCCTTCTGAAGCCTCGACCTGTGCGATGCCTTCGCGGAGCGCAGACACGCCGCCAATCTTATTCAGCGCCACGAACATCGCCAGCACCATGCCGCCGTACATCGCGAACAGATGTACCTCGCTTGTCGCGGCGACGGCCTTCATGCCTCCGGCAAGAGTATAGACGATGAAAATAACGGCGAAAACAATGCATGTTGCCGTAAAGTCGTAGCCCATGAGACTCTGCCCCAGCTTTCCGGCGGCCACCATCTGAGAGAGACCTACCGCAAGCATTACTATGGTCAGCAGGATGCTGGAGACCGTCCGCGCGCGGACGCCGAAGAACTTTTCGACAATGCCGGGGATGGTCACCTGTTCCAGACTGCGGTAGAGCTTTGCAAAGCACAGCGCCAAGAACATGACGCCGACACCGTTTGCGATGGTGTACCACGCGCCGGACAGTCCGTAGAGAAAGCCGTATTCGGCTACGCCGCTGGTGGCCGTGCCGCCGAGCCATTCACCCGTGGAGGCGCAGACTATGGCGAACAGACCCATTTCCGCGCCGTGAAAATCGCTTGCGGTTTTTGACTTGCGCGCCGCGAGAAGGCCGACGACGACCGTCAGCGCAAAGTACAGAACGATGACTATAAACTGTACGGAAATCAAATAAAACGCTCCTTTTCTGAAAAGTATGATCCCGCAAGGGGGAGAAAAAATAATAATTTAATATATCATTTTCAAAGCCGCACTGTCAATTTAAATCGTGAAAAATTTATACCGTCTTGACGCTCTGTTATCATTTTGATAAACGTGAGTGTGGATATTTATTTTCAAATTTTGAGATTTTATACGACCGAAAGGTCAAAAACAGTCGAAAATGGCGGCAAAGTGGGGGACGGACCCCATAAATGGCGCCAAGAAAGCGCTTCCGACAATCATTTTACTTGACGAAAGGGGCAATAAGATGTATTATTATAAAGCGTAATACTGTCTAATTCTATCTTTACATAGAATGGAGGAACACAAATGAGTTTGATACCTGAGGTAAAATGCCGCCGCTGCGGTGAAACCTTCTCGTCTCTGCGCAGCCGCTGCCCCAACTGCGGGACCCGCAGGGTTAGCCAGAGCAGCCGCACGCCCGGCGCCACGCCCGGCACGGTGCAGGGCACAGCCGCCTATGACCGCGCCGCCGCGAACACAAAGTGGCAGATGATTTTCGGCCTGATACTTGTCGTTGCGGTCATCCTCGCGGTGATAGTCATGGTCAGCACCAGTCTCAACGGTGACGGCAGCAATTCGAATAAGCCCGCAAAAAACACGCAGGCCGTCGAGACCGACACCATGCCCACTCCTGAGGCACCCCCCACGCCGACTCCCAGCCCCACGCCGAACGTCAGTAAGGTAGAGCTGCACGCCACATGGACTACCGATCCGTGGAAGGGCGACGAGTTCACGATGGAGTCCACTTCCGAGGATGTTGTCGTTGTGGCCGATATCTATCCGCTGGATATTCAGAATCCCGAGATCACCTGGAGCGTTGAGGACGACAGCATAATCAAGATCACGCCTGATCCCGACGATGCAAAGAGATGCACCGTCAGCTATGTCGGCCCCGGCCACGGCAAGCTGATATGCAAGGCGTTCGGTTACACCAAGGAGCTTACCATTTACTGCCGCTGATACACAGGGTGCAGTACAAAGAGCAAACGATCAAAAACCGGATTCCCTCGGCAGAGGGAGTCCGGTTTTGCCGTAGCTGCGGCCGCACATCGCGGTCAAAAATTTTGAAAAAGGGTATTGACATTTGACGCTTCGTGGTGTAATATAAACAAGCTGTTAGAGAGCTGGACGATTGGCGCAGCTGGTAGCGCATCCGCTTGACGTGCGGGAGGTCACAAGTTCGAGTCTTGTATCGTCCACCAT
>CAKTNU010000070.1 GCA_934589325.1 uncultured Oscillospiraceae bacterium
ATGATGTACATCACTTCGTACTTTTCGCTTGCTTTTGCCATGGTTGCACCTCCTTTTGGTCTTTTGGCCCCCACTCACATATGGGAGCAAGGATAGCCCGCCCATACTGACAGGCCATATAATTATACCGGATTTCCCCGATTTGTCAAGGATTTTTTGCAATATTGCCGGAAAATTTCCTCTTCTTGCACGAATCGGGGAGTGATGCTATATTATAACCGAAAGAGGGTGCGGAGATGGATAAGAGAGTCACCGGATACATCATACGGCGCGAACGGCTGCAGCGGGACTGGAGTCAGGATGGACTGTGCAGGGGAATCTGCGTGGCATCGTACCTGTCAAAGATCGAGCAGGGGCGCGTTGAGGCGTCGGAGGAGGTTCTGAGACTGCTGTATCAGCGGCTCGGACTGCCGTGGTACGGCGGCGATGCTGCACTGCCGGGGCTTTCGGAGCGCATCGACGAGCTGTACGAGCTTGCATACTCGGGGGAGTTTGAAAAGCTTGACGACAGGCTCTCCGCGATGGAGCCGGAGCGTGAGGCGCTGCTTTTAAGCCCTGCCGCGCCGGATATTGCCGTTCTGGAGGCGGCAGCCGCCTGGCGGGGCGGAAGCGTGAAAGCCGATGATGCGATGGCGCAGTATCTTGCGCCCCGGGGTCTTGCGCTGCTGCGGCTGCTGCAGGACCGCGACGCGGAGGCAGAAGCGCTGTACCCATCGGCGCTGTGCTTCTATTGGGCGGGGGTCATGCAGTATGAGAACGGGCAGAGCTATACTGCCGCCGTCGAAAAATTGCAGCGGGCTTACACTCTGGCGGCCGAAGAGGGCAGGGCGCGGATGATGCTGCTGAGCCGGGCATACATGGGCAACTGCTATTCAAACCAACTCGACGTAGAGAATATGAATTACCACTATACTGTTGCGGAGCGGCTGGCAAGAGCGCTGGGGGACACGGATATGCTGAATACGATCAGCTATAATCGCGCTGCGACCGCGCTTGAGACAGGCGGGTATGAAAGCGCGTACAAATATTTCTCCGCGCTCGAAGCTCCGACGGCAATGGCGCTGCACAAGCTGGCAATATGCTGCGAGAAGCTGGGACTGCGTGACGAAGCGCTTGCGGCACTCGATAAGGCCGAAGAGAACACACATATGCCGGCAGGACTTGCCGGGGAGATGCTGTCGCTTGTGCGCCGGAGGCTTGAAAACCCGGATTATCTGCGCGACGCGGACTACGGCGCGGCGCTGCTCAGCTGCTTCGAGCGCTGCCGCCGCGAGCTTCCTATAGGCTACGCAGCTTTCCATCTGCCGTGGGTCCTGGAGTGGTACGCCGCGGCTCGGCAGTACAAGCCTGCATATGAGCTGATGAATGAATTTCCTATAAAGATTAAAAAATAGCACTTAAACCCGACTGATATAAGAAAAATTTCTCATAACAGGCGGGTTTATTATATTTCAGCCTCGTGGTAGCATATATGCGAGGTGAAAAGAATAAAAAAGACCCTGTGGACAAAAAATTTTACTCTTGTGACAGTATCAAGCGCGCTTGGGGCGGTGGGCGGCATTGCAGGCGGCTTTGCACTGTCGTTTCTGGTGTTCGACGAGACGGGCAGTACGCTGGCCTCGGCACTGATACTTGCGATACAGCTCGTGCCGTTTTTTGTTCTGCCGCTGTTTCTCGCGCCGATAATGGATCGCCTGCCGCGCAAGCCGTTTCTGGTTGCCGGGGACCTGGTAGACGGCGCGCTCTATGCGTTGATGGGGCTGTATTTGCTGAAATTCAAGTTTTCATATTCGGCGTATCTCGCATATTCGCTGCTGCTGGCCTGCCTTGAGAGCTTTGATGAGCTGGCGTTTCAGAGCATATATCCGAAGCTCATCCCTGAGGGGATGGAGCAGCAGGGCTATGCCGTGTCGACGACGCTGTACCCGATACTGCGCGTCATCATGCTGCCGCTGGCCGGACTGCTGCTGGACGCGGTAGGCGCGGCGTGGATACTTATCGGGCAGGGCGGGCTGTCGCTGCTGGCGGCGCTCATCGAGAGCAATATAAGCGTAGAGGAGCACAGACGGGCTGCCGAGGGCGAGAAGCTGTTCAGCCTGCGGCAGTGGTACGGAGACATAAGGGAGGCGGCGGATTACCTGAAAAATGACCGCGGCGTGACAGGAATATTTTCGTACATGGCCGTGACGAACGGTGTCTCGAGCGGATATTCGTCGATCCTTGTGGCATTTTTCAGAACATTTCCGGGATTTACGGCCGCAATGTACTCGCTGTTTTCAGTGTTCGAGTTTGCGGGACGGACGCTCGGCGGAGCGGTGCAGTATAAGCTGAAGCTGGCAAATGAGAAGAAATTCGGCTTTACATTCATGGTGTACCAGATATATGAGCTTATGGATATGTGCCTGCTGTGGCTGCCGTATCCGCTGATGCTGGCAAACAGGGCGCTTGTCGGCTTTCTGGGCGCGAACAGCGCAACGATGCGTCAGGCTGCGATGCAGAGCTATATCCCAGAAGCGCTTCGCGCAAGGCTGAACGCTTTTCAGAACATGCTTGTCACGGCGGCAAGCGGACTGTTTGCGCTGCTGATCGGGGCTCTGGGCGAGGTGCTGGATTATCGGCTGTGCGTGACTCTGTGCGGGGCGACGGCATTTCTGGCTGCGTGGCTGCTGGTGTGGCGGCGGCGCGTGGATGTGCGAAAAATTTTTGAATATGAAAAATCATAAATTTGGGCGGCTCTGTTTACACGGAGCCGCCCTGAATGTTATTATATATGTATATGAAAATACAGGAGGGACGGATATGATAAGTCTTTGCGGCGACTGGGAGTTTGCTCCGGAATGGAGCGAGGGCTTCATGCACGGCGAAGGGGAGGCCGAGCTCGTGCGCCTGCCGCATGATCCGCATACGCTGCCGCTGCACTACTGCGGACCGGAGGATTACGAATCCGTCTGCGGCTATCGGCAGAGGATATTCATTACCAACAACAGCCGCGGCAAGCGCCTTTTCCTGCAGTTTGACGGCGCGGCGCACCATGCGTGGGTATACGTCAACGGCGTGCTCGCCGCAGAGCATAAATGCGGCTATACCGCGTTCCGGGTCGAGATAACCGGCCTCGTCGGGTTCGGGGCGGAGAACCTTATTGCCGTAAGGCTTGACAGCCATGAGGATGCGGCTCTGCCGCCCTTCGGCTTTGTGATAGATTATCTGACATACTCGGGACTTTACCGTGAGGTGTGGCTCGATATCAGGGAAGAGAACCACATAGAGGACGTCTATGTCAGCACTGCGGGCAGGATCGCCTGCGTCAGATATACCGTTTCGGGAGAAAACCGGCGCGCAAGAGTGAGAATACTCGACGGCGGGCATGTGCTGGCGGAAGCGGCTGGAGCGTGCGGCATCGGCATTATAAAGGCGGACGGCGCAGAGCTGTGGGATATCGACAGCCCGAAGCTGTACACCTGCGAGGTCGAGCTTGAAAACGGCGACATGCAGCGGGTGCAGTTTGGCTTCCGTGACATCGAGTTCCGCGCCGACGGCTTTTATCTCAACGGCAGGCGCGTATTCCTGCGCGGGCTGAACCGGCACCAGAGCTATCCGTATATGGGCTATGCCGCGCCCGAATCGCTCCAGCGCGAGGACGCGAGAATATTGAAGGAGGAGCTGTGCTGCAATGCGGTGCGCACCTCGCATTATCCGCAGAGCAGGTATTTCATCGACGAGTGCGACAGGCTCGGCCTGCTGGTGTTCACGGAGCTTCCCGGCTGGCAGCATATCGGGGACGAGAAGTGGAAGGAACAGGCCTGCGAAAATCTGCGTGAGATGATATTGCAGTATCGCAATCACCCGAGCATAATCCTCTGGGGCGTGAGAATAAACGAAAGCGTGGATGATGACGAGTTTTATGAACGGACGAACAGGATCGCCCATGAGCTTGATCAGTTCCGCCCGACCTCCGGCGTGCGCTATCTTGAAAAAAGCAGCCTGCTTGAGGACGTGTATTCATATAACGACTTCTCCCATACCGGGAACAACCCGGGCGTGAAGCCTAAAAAATCGGTGACGCCGGATATGAATAAGGCGCTGATAGTCTCGGAGCATAACGGGCATATGTTCCCGACCAAGAGCTATGACACCTGGCAGCGCCGTCAGGAGCAGGCGCTGCGCCACGCCAGAGTTCAGAATGACGCGGCGGCCGACGGCGGTCATGCAGGCTGCTTCGGCTGGTGCATGTTCGACTATCAGACTCACAAGGACTTCGGCTCGGGTGACAGGGTATGCTATCACGGCGTGATGGATGCGTTCAGAAATCCAAAGACCGCCGCTGCGCTCTACGCAAGTCAGGGCGATGACAGGCCAGTGCTCGAGCTGGGCTGCACGATGGACATCGGCGATTACCCCGCCGGGCAGACCGGGGAGATATACGCTTTCACGAATGTCGACGAGCTGAGGCTTTATAAGAACGACGACTATGTCGGCAGCTTTGCGGCCAAGGGCTGGAGCGGCCTGCCGCACGGCCCCGTGCTTATTGACGATACTATAGGAAAGCTGCTGGAGACAAAGGAGGGCTTCGGACCGGGCAAGGCCAAGGCCCTGCGGAGTTGCCTCGTATCTGCCGGAAAGCATGGACTTGCAAATATGCCTCTGGGTGACAAGCTGAGGATGCTCATATGCATGGTGAGATATAAGCTCAGCTTTGCCGACGGTGTGGCGCTCTACGGCAAATACGTCGGCAACTGGGGCGGCGAGGCTACGCGCTGGCGCTTCGAGGGCTGGAAAAACGGCGAAAAGACCTGCGAGCACACCTGCGCCCCTGGGAAACGCCTGCATCTTGAGGTGACGCCGAGCAGCCTTACGCTGACCGAAAAGCAGAGCTGGGACGCTGCGGCGGTGCGTATAAGGATAGCGGATGAACAGGGCAGCACAGCAAGCTATGCCCAGCTTCCGGTGACGCTGACCGTCAGCGGCGATGCGGAGCTTATCGGTCCCGCTGTCGTCACCGCGGAGGGCGGAATGTGCGGGACGTATATCCGCTCTGCAGGCAGAACCGGCCGGGCGCGGCTTGTGATATCGACGGAGCAGACCGAGGATGTGGAGCTTGAATTTGAGATCAATATGGAGGGCGCTTGATATGAGAGCTATAGTGACCGTTATAGGCAGAGACAGAGTGGGGATAATCGCGTCGATATGTGCACTGATGGCGGCGCAGAATGTGAATATACTGGACATAAGCCAGACGATAATGCAGGAGTATTTTACGATGATAATGCTCGTGGATGTTTCCGGCTGCACCATCCCCTTTGCGGAGCTGGCTGGGCTTCTGGAATCTGCCGGGCAGGAGCAGAATCTCTCCGTCCGTATCCAGCGCGAGGACATATTCAACGCCATGCACGAGATCTGACGGAGGCAAATTATGCTCAATCGCAGTGATATTCTTGAAACGATAAACATGATAGACCGGCAGCATCTCGATATCCGCACGATAACGATGGGGATATCGCTGCTGTCGTGCGCAGATTCCGACGCGAAGTCTGCGTGCGGGAAAATATATGATAAGATAACCCGCAGTGCCGAAAAGCTGGTGAAAACGGGCGAAGACATAGAGCTGGAGTTTGGTATCCCGATCGTCAATAAGCGCATATCCGTGACGCCTATGGCTCTTGTGGCCGCCGCGTCCGATACGAACGACTATGTGCCGTTTGCGGCGGCGCTCGATGCAGCGGCAAAGGCGACCGGCGTCAACTTTATCGGCGGCTTCTCGGCGCTTGTCCAGAAGGGGATGACCGAGGCGGACAGAAAGCTGATAGCCGCTATCCCAGAAGCGCTTTCCGAGACGGAGCTCGTATGCTCATCCGTGAATGTAGGCTCGACCAAGGCCGGAATAAATATGGATGCGGTCGCGCTTATGGGGCGGACTGTCAAGCGCACTGCCGAGCTCACCGCCGATCGCGGCGGCTTCGGATGCGCGAAGCTGGTCGTGTTCTGCAACGCCGTTGAGGATAATCCGTTCATGGCGGGTGCGTTTCACGGAGTGGGCGAGCCGGAGCGGGTGATAAATGTCGGAGTGTCCGGGCCGGGCGTCGTGCACCACGCGCTGAAGGCGGTAAAAGGGCAGCCGTTTGACGTCGTGGCGGAAACGGTGAAGAAAACGGCGTTCCGCATCACGCGGATGGGGCAGCTTGTTGCGCAGGAGGCGAGCCGCCGGCTCGATACGCCCTTCGGCATAGTAGACCTGTCTCTTGCGCCGACACCTGCCGTTGGAGATTCCGTTGCGCGGATACTTGAGGAAATGGGGCTTGAGGTCTGCGGAACGCATGGGACGACCGCGGCACTGGCACTGCTGAACGATGCCGTGAAAAAGGGCGGCGTAATGGCGTCCTCCTCTGTTGGCGGGCTCTCGGGCGCATTTATTCCCGTCAGTGAGGATGAGGGAATGATAGCGGCCGCGTCCTCCGGCGCGCTGACGATAGATAAGCTCGAAGCCATGACCTGCGTGTGTTCCGTAGGACTTGACATGATAGCCGTCCCCGGAGACACAAGCGCCGAGACCATATCCGCAATAATCGCGGATGAAGCGGCAATAGGCATGGTCAACAGCAAGACGACTGCGGTGCGGCTCATTCCCGCTCCGGGCTGCCGGGTAGGGGACACGGTGGAATTCGGCGGGCTGCTCGGCTCTGCCCCGGTGCAGAGCGTGCATCCGTTTTCAAGTGCGGAATTTGTGGCCCGCGGCGGACGCATACCGGCACCGATGCAAAGCCTGAAAAATTGATATACGGAGGGCAGACTGAAATGAAGATCGACTACATGATCGAGCTTGAGGGCGGGTACAGGCTCAGCGGCAGCGAGGAATTTTCCGGCGGCTGCCTGCGGCTGTGCCCTGTTTTGCCGGAAGGGATCATAAGATCCGTCACGGCGAGGATGAACATTGCGATGGCCGAGGACGAACGGTTCTTTGTCAACGGCTATCAGACATGGACGTATTGCCCGGAGCAGGGTAAACAAGGCTATACCCGCGGCATTGGTAAGCTGCCGAAATTTGTGATAGACCGCTTCGGCATCGACCGTTACGGAGATTACTTTTTCGTAAATTACTCCCAGACGCCCGGCGTCATGCACGGTGAGAGCTACTGCTATTTCCGCCGCGGAGAAAATTACCGGCTCATTGCATCGCTTGACGAGAGACCGGGCTATACGCTGCTGCGCTATGACAGCCGCTGCGGTGTGCTGACCGTGGAGCGCGACTGTGCCGGTCTCCGCTGCGGCGGAGCGTTTCCTGCGCTGGAGCTGTATTATACGGAGGGCAGTGAGGCGCAGGTGTTTGACGGCTGGTTTGCGGCGATGAATGTGAAAAACCGCGGTGCAAAACGGCTGTGCGGGTATTCAAGCTGGTATAACCGCTATCAGAACATCGACGAGAGCAGCATAATGGGCGACCTTGCGGGCTGTGCGAAGCATCTGGAGCGAGGAGATCTGTTCCAGATCGACGACGGTTGGGAGAGCGCCGTGGGCGATTGGCTCGAGGCGGATGCGAAAAAGTTCCCATCCGGGATGAGGCGTGCAGCGGATGAGATACACGGCCGCGGCTTCATGGCAGGGCTGTGGCTTGCGCCGTTTGTGTGCCAGAAGGATTCCGCCGTGTTCCGCGAGCACCCGGACTGGCTGCTTGTGCACGATGGGAAGCCATGGTACTGCGGCAGCAACTGGGGCGGCTTTTACGCGCTGGATATTGACAATCCCGATTTTGTGCGCTATCTTGAGAGCGTATTTGAGCGCGTTCTGAAGGACTGGGACTTCGACCTTGTGAAGCTGGACTTCCTGTATGCCGCCGCGCCGTTCGGCGATGAGCACGAGAGCCGTGCCGGGCGCATGACGCGGGCGATGGAGCTTCTGCGCCGTCTCTGCGGGGATAAACTGATACTCGGCTGCGGCGTACCGCTGATGCCGTCGTTCGGACTTGTGGACTACTGCCGCATAAGCTGTGACGTCGGGCTTGACTGGGACAATAATTTTATCATGCGCCATACGAACCGCGAACGGGTCTCGACACGGCAGGCCATAGGCAACAGCATTTCCCGCCGCCAGCTGAACGGACGCGCTTTCGGCAATGACCCGGATGTGTTTTTCCTGCGGGATAAAAATATCCGCCTGAGCGATGCGGAGAAGTATAAGCTCGCCGTTGTCAACAGCCTGTTCGGGACGCTGTTCCTTACATCGGACGACATGGGAGATTACGGCGATGAGGCTGCGGAGCTGTACAGACGTCTGCGCGGCCTGAGCCGGGCGCAGAATGTCCGCGTCGAGACGGAGAGAGGCCTCACTGTTTATTATGACGTTGACGGCACCGAAGAGG
>CAKTNU010000071.1 GCA_934589325.1 uncultured Oscillospiraceae bacterium
GCCCGCAGTACTCCTCGACGGCGAGACGCTCCTCGGTGTCAATAAGGTCATAGCCATTCTTCTGCTCATAAAAGAGCTTGCTTCTCAGTTCATCCATTTTACAGAACCTCCTCAAATAATTTTCTGCATTTTTCTATAAATTCTTCCTGCGAACCGTTGTTCTCGAGAACGTGGCCGCATTTTTGGATAAAAT
Organism: uncultured Oscillospiraceae bacterium; assembly: GCA_934589325.1. The sequence continues at coordinate 194 of CAKTNU010000071.1, forward strand.
ACTCATTAGGCCGCTGAGCATTGACACGCATCATTGCATATTCACGGCTTATCCCGTCCCGCTGCATGATACGGCTTATTCTTATGTCTCTATCGGCAATGACACCAATAGTAGTCCTGCACAGCTTTGCAAGGCCGCTGGAGAACAGCTCTATCGCATCTATTGCGGCAACTGTGCCTCCCTGCATCGCATACTCTCTGAGCATACGGCGCAGTTCGAGGTTTATGTGCTTGTGCGTGATTATGTTCAGGTCGCGCAGAGCTTCTTCGTCGGTAAATACAACGGCGCCGAGCGCCTTTCTGTCGAGCTTGCCATCGACCACAGCACCTGGAAAATACTTTTCAATCTCATCGAGCATTGGCTTGCTGGACTCGGTCATGCGATGATATACGGCGTCGCAGTCAATGAGCAGCGCACCGCGCCGCTTAAGTTCATTGAGCGCGGTCGTCTTGCCGCAGCCTGTGCCGCCTGTGATGCCGATCAAAGTCATTGCATCGACCAGCGCATCCGCAATATCCTCCACCGGAAGTGCGCCCTGACGCAGTATCTTATACGGTATATGGCTCAGGTCGATCAAGGTCGACTCTCTTCCTATGCCGCATTCTCCGCCGTCAAGCACAGCGTTTATCCTGCCGTCAAAATACTTAAGTACCGAAGCCGCGTTCTTTGGGCTGGGCTCGCCTGAAGGATTTGCAGAGGGAGCTGCAAACGGGACATTGCTTTTCTCAAGCAGCTCCAACGTGAGCGGATGATCCGGGCAACGCAGGCCAACTGTCTCTCCGCCAGCACGAACTATATCCGGGACATATGGTCTGGCCTTCATGACTATCGTCAATGGACCGGGCCAGAACTTGCCTGCCAGCGTATATGCCTGCGGCGGTATATTTTCGCAGTAGCGCTCCATTGACGCCGCGTCGTGCACCATGAGCGACAGCGGCTTTACCTCGGGGCGACCCTTGACCTCATATATCTCTGCTACGGCTTTTTCATCCAGCCCGTTTCCGGCAAGACCGTAAACCGTCTCCGTCGGGACGGCAACAAGCCCTCCGTTTCTTATCATACCGATAAGCTCGTCTGTACAGCTAATAAACCGTTTTGTATTCATGTCATGCCTCCGACTGCATCCGCAGCTTCTCCGCTTGGTCGGCGGTAACCAATGCATCTATCAGCGGATCAAGGTTGCCGTTCATTACAGCGGCGATATTGAAGTTCTTGTTGTCCCCTGAAAGACGGTGGTCCGTCACTCGGTTCTGCGGAAAATTATAGGTCCGCACGCGCTCGCTTCGGTCGCCGGAGCCGATCTGACTCCTGCGTTCAGCGGCAACAGCTGCGGCCTGCTTCGCCTGCTCCGCCTCATAGAGCTTGGAGCGGAGTATCTGCATAGCTCTGTCTTTGTTTTTGTACTGGCTGCGTTCGTCCTGACATTCGACGACGGTACCGGTCGGGAGGTGTGTTATTCTTATCGCGCTCTCAGTCTTATTGACATGCTGCCCTCCTGCGCCGGATGAACGGTATGTGTCGATTTTGAGGTCGTTCATGTCGAGTTTGAAATCGACTTCCTCTATCTCCGGCAGGACAGCGACTGTAGCGGCGGATGTATGTATCCTGCCGCCGGACTCCGTAACAGGTACACGCTGGACCCGGTGCCCGCCGGCTTCAAATTTCAATCTTGAGTACGCCCCTTCGCCTTCGACCACAAAACTAATCTCTTTTATACCGCCAAGCTCTGTCTCGTTTATGTTCGCTATCTCGATACGCCAGCCTTTGGACTCGGCATACATTGAATACATTCTGAATAGGTCTGCTGCAAAGAGCATCCCTTCCTCTCCGCCTACGCCGCCGCGGATCTCCATAATTACATTTTTTGCGTCGTTCGGGTCTTTCGGCAAAAGCAGCAGCTTTATCCGTTCTGTAAGGAGCTCCTTCCGCGCCTTGGCCGTTGAATACTCCTCCTGCGCAAGCTCGCGCATCTCGGCATCATCCATCAGCTCGATCGCGGCACGCATATCACTTTCGGCGCGCTCATGCTCAATGTAAGCTTCAACGATCGGCGCAAGCTCCCGCGCCTCACGCTCACATCTGGCATAAAGTGCGGGATCGGAATAGGTATCCGGCTCCTCCATGCGGCGCAGTAGCTGTTCATATTGATTTTTCAGCACCTTGAGCTTATCGAACATCTGTATCTCCGATCAAATATGATATTACATAATAGCATAAATCTCTTCGCATGTAAACCCGGATAATAATATAACGCACGGATATATACTTGCAAAGTTTGACCCTTGATGATATTATCTATTTACGGGTCAGAGCCGCAAATTCTCACGAAAGGGTGATCTTTTATGAAAATGAAACGTGTACGGAGGGTTCACGCTCACTAACCCTCCAATAAAATTTTTGGAGGATATTTATGAAAGAGCGAATTTCTATTCGCGAAGCAGCTACCGAAGCCGAGATCAACAGCTTCTGGCGTGAGCTGGATGCATACCATGATCGGGATATATTTCCCAAAGCAGGCAGCACAGAAAGAGAGTACTTCCACAGCAATGAATACCGAGAGGCGATACAGGCCGCACACGACAGGGAGAATGACCGCTGCTACTATCTACTGTTCAGCCGCGGCGACCTGAACATAGGCTTTGCACTCACATCGCTCTATACGGGCGAGGATGGGAAATTTTTTATTCTGGAGTTTTGTGTCCTGCCTGAATACCGCGGAGGCGGCACAGGGCATGACTGCGCTGCAGCGCTGCTCGATTGGGCAAAAGAACGCGGCATGATGTATGCCGAGCTGAATTGTGCCGAGCCCCGGCGGATAAGGTTTTGGCAGAGCCTAGGCTTTACCGTGAACGGTGTAGATGAATGGGGCGAACCGTTGATGCTGTTGCCGCCCGCGGATAAGCTCCCGTTTACGGTGAAAATCGCGGACAAGGTCGACTGGCATCTGCTCAGGCTGCAAAACGGCTATCATGTAGAAATCGGAGAGGAACCGCTTGACGCCCCGTATCAGGAGCGGCTTAGAGCCGCTGTGGATGAGGGAAGAATAACGTTTTTGATCTTGATGCGCGGCTTCAGGTGCATCGGGATGTGCAGTATAGCACCGGTGTTTTCCAGCTTTGAGTGCATGAATGTCGGAGTGTTCGAGGACTTCTATATTGAACCTGTGTTCCGCAAGTCGGGAGGTGCAAGACTTCTGACCGATGCGGCGCATCGCTTCGGTCTGGAGCATGGATATTCTGACCTGACCGTCACCTGCGCTCCGTGCGACGAAGCTATGTATCAGGCTCTCGGCTTTACCACCCGCTTGGGCAGTGTATACGCAGATATCTAATTATAATATTCAATCAAAATATCTCCGGAGCCTTAAGCTCCGGAGATATTTTGATGCACAGATGCAGATGTCATTCCGTAAGCGCCTTTTCAACGGCGGCGCGTATCTTTTCTGTATGCTCGGCACAGTTATTGAGATTGAGCTCATTCTCACGCCGGGTAACGAATCTATATGTCTCGTCGCTGCTGTAGCGCGCCATATCGAGAATATACAGTCTTGCACAGCGGACCGCTGCGCAGGCGAGCTCGGCGGCCTCGCCGATATAATGCATAACGTCCTTCGGGCAGACCTCTGTAAGCTGCTGCATGAGCTCAAGCCCCTGCCCCATCATGTTTATAATCTCCTCGTCGATGCAGACGGCAGGCTGACGTGCAGCTTCAATAGTCCTTGCATCGCCTTCCTTTATTGCCCGGCGCAGAGGGCCGCGGGATTTTACATCCTCGTCTATGAGATGAACCATGTAGCTGCGCAGTATCTCAATATTCTTGACAAGATACTGTACCCTATCATCCGACTGCTCGGCTGCCGCTGCAGCCCTCCCGCAGAGTGACATTGCAAGTGCGGCGGTCATGGCAGCTGCGCTGCCGGTCTCAAGCCGACTGTCGGCCGCGGCGAGTGACTTTGTGAACTCGTCCGCGTTTTTCTCCTTAAAAATTTCAATAACCAGTTTGTCTGCCATAAATACGCCTCCCTATTCACGGTTGAATTCTCTGAGGGACAGCCCCTCATTTTTCTGCAATGCCCAGTTGATACACCACTCTGATGTGAAAAGCAGAAGATTATTGCCTTTAAAGTCCTGCACCCACTTTGTGTCACTTGTGAGATTGAGCGAGTGAACGTCGATATCCTCGTTATCTATCCAGCGGACGTGCTCGAACGGCATATTACGGCGGCGGATATCAACGCCATATTCGCTTTTGAGCCGGTACTCCAGCACCTCAAACTGCAGCACACCGACGACGCCGACTATGACCTCCTCGACGCCTGTGTACGGCTCATGGAATATCTGGATAGCGCCCTCCTGTGCTATCTGCATGATACCTTTTTCAAATTGCTTGCGTTTCATGGTATCAACTCGCTCAACCGCGGCGAAGTGCTCCGGAGCAAATGTCGGTATTCCCTCAAAGCAGACATTCATGCCCTTTTCACATATTGTATCGCCTATAGAGAAGATACCCGGATCAAAGACACCGATTATATCGCCTGCATAAGCCTCATCGATTATTGCGCGGTCGGATGCCATAAGCTGCTGCGGCTGAGCGAGGCGCAGAGACTTAGCCCCCTGAACATGATAGTACTCCTTATCACGCTCAAATCTGCCGGAACAGATGCGCATGAACGCAATGCGGTCGCGGTGTGCCTTGTTCATATTGGCCTGTATCTTGAATACGAACGCAGAAAAACGCGGGTCAAACGGGTCAATGATATCATCGTTAGAAATACGGGGCAGCGGCGGCATCGTAAGCTTCAGGAACTGTTCAAGGAACGGCTCAACACCGAAGTTATTCAGCGCCGAACCGAAAAATACAGGGCTGAGACGGCCGCTTCTGACCTTATCAATATCGAAGTCATAGCCCGCGCCGTCCAGAAGCTCGATATCGTCCGCGAGCGTTTTACGGAGACGCTCCCCTATAAGCTCGTCCAGTTTCTCGGTTTCGTCAAGTCTGCATTCGATGGCGCTTATCCTGCTCTGACCGCGGTGAAATTCGTTGAACGCGAGTATTTCCTGCTTCTCGCGGTCATACACGCCCTTGAACTCCTGACCGCAGCCGATGGGCCAGTTCATGGGATAGGTACCGATGCCGAACTCATTTTCAAGCTCCTCCATAAGATCATATGGGCTGCGCGCTTCGCGGTCGAGCTTGTTTATGAAGGTAAATATTGGAATGTGCCGCATGGCGCATATTTTGAACAGTTTGCGCGTCTGCGGCTCGATGCCTTTTGCGGCGTCTATTACCATGACGGCAGAGTCTGCCGCCATAAGAGTTCTGTACGTGTCCTCCGAAAAATCCTGGTGGCCGGGGGTATCTAGAATATTGATGCAGAAGCCCTCATACTCAAACTGCATGACGGACGATGTGATGGATATACCGCGCTGCTTCTCTAGCTCCATCCAGTCTGACACGGCGTGCCGCGCCGTGGCCTTCCCCTTGACGGAGCCTGCAGTCTGTATAGCTCCGCCGTACAGCAGGAGCTTTTCCGTAAGTGTTGTCTTACCGGCGTCGGGGTGCGAGATTATCGCAAATGTCCTCCGGCGGCCGATCTCGGTTTTCATATCTGGCATAATTATCTCCGTAATCAGAATAATTCACAAATAATTATTTTAGCATATATTGCCCATAAAAGCAAAGATTTTATTTATATTTTCGTCCGAGTATTCTATTTCCTCAGAATACATCCGCAGATTTTCCGCATGCTGCTCCGTCGGTGTCACTGAATCGAGCGCAGCGACTATAGCGGTACTCAATATTGCAAAGCAGAGCGACTCCGGAGCGTTGAAATGACGGTATATAAAATATGCCGCAAGCCGTTCATAGCGCGGCACATCCGGGAGCTCAAAATTACCGATACCGCGCAGGGAGTCCAACGCTTCTCCCCAAGAGCTGTTCAGACGTTCTAAGCCAGAATATAATTCAGCCCAGCGGCGGATATCCAAAGGCGGCATGTTGACGCCGCAGAGCGTGCAGCAGGCGCACATACGTTCATGCAGCGGCACTGAACGGTCAGACAGTCGGCTGAATATCTGCGCACGCATGGCATAGATGTGTGCTTCATCGGGTCTGTCCTCATCCGGTTCGCCGTCATCTTCCGCAACAAACCCAAGTGGAGCGTCGGTGGCGTAAAGCAGACGTACCACCTCCTCGCAGCATAGACCAAGGCCGGCCTCTTCACGTCCGCCCGAGAAATTATAAAACCTCGGATGCTCGGCACAGATATCACACAGCGCATCCTCACCGAGAGAAATTATGAGTCTGCACAGTCCGTCACTGCACAGGAACGGGCAGCATCTCTCCTTCGTCATAACAAAGTGCGGCTCCGGCTTTGCCGATATCGAGCACCGCAGTTCTTCTCCGAGCTCGCCGGGTATCTCTGCATAAAGCTCCGCAGTATCCGCGTCGATGTCTATCTCCCAGCCAACACAGCAGCTGTGACGGCATTCTGAAGCAATGCAGTGAAAATCATCATAAAAATCAGGCTTGATATATTTCATAGTATTATCAAAATATATCCCTGCCATGGGCAGGGATATATTATTCGGCCTCGCGGCTTTTTACGTTTCTTATGGTTATATTGAACACAGCTCCGCAGTATATCATCAGACAACAGGTATAAAGCCAGAACATAAGCAGGATTATCGATGCAAGAGACCCATAGACAAGCGGGTATTTTGCGGACTCGCTTATGATTATGGAAAACACTACGCAGACTGCGACAGAGGCGATCGTTGCCAGAATAGCCCCGCCGAAGGTGTGATAATTGTCCCCGCTGCGCTTGGAGATTTCATACACGCCCCAGATTATCACGAACAGGATCGCGAAAAGGACAATGAAACGGAGCCAGTTCCAAGAATTGCTGATATCAACGAAGGGCAGCAGCTCGTTTACTTTATTGATGACAGTGCGCCCGGTGAGCATGACAACAACGGCAAAATACAGCGCCGCAAGAAACAGCAGCGAAAAGATAATGCTGAAAACGAAGCCAAACAAGCCCTGAAAGCGCTGCCCTCCCTGCATATCACCTATCGTGGCCTGAAGACTGCGGCATGCAGCGGATGCGGAGGTCACAAGTACGGTCAGTCCCGCAACCATCATGGCATTGCTGTTATTTGAGGCGACGTACAGCAGAAAATCTTCAATAGAACGCGCTGTTTCGACTGCCATGAACTTCTCCGCAAAGCTCAAAATGCGCATGGCCTTGCTGTAGCTGTTGCCGAGCATAGTGTAAAGGCATATTATCAGCGGGAAAATAGTCATCGTAAGATAATATGACAGAGCCGCCGAGGAACGCGTTATATTCTTGCCGGTGAACAGGCGGGCAAATTCTTTTACAAAGCCGATGGATTTGTTGACCATTGAGATATCTCCGGTAAAAAGCTCCTCCGTCCGGTGGGGATGGAGGAGTTTAATGCGCAGCAAATACTGTGCTGCAGCTGTTGCAGGCTTATTACAGTCTGTTACTTATTACTTGGAATTGAATATCTTGAAAATGCTGTCGAAGGGATCCTCGGCGGCAGGTGCTTCCTGCTCTGCGGGAGCGGCAGGAGCAGCGGCTGCCGCTGCCTTCTCGGTGGCCCCGGTGAAGAGTCCCTGCTTCTGTGCAGCGGCTGCAGGGCGAACAGGAGCTGCTGCCGCGGTGCTTGCCGCCTGCGCATTGCCCATGTTCTGCTCAAAACCGGTTGCAATAACGGTAACGCGGATCTCATCCTGCATGGCGGCATCAAAGGTCGCACCGAAGATGATATTTGCGTCGGGATGTGCCTTCTCCTGAACGAGGTTTGCGGCAGCCTCGACATCCTCCAGCCCCATATCCTCGGAACCGGTGATATTTATCAGCACACCGTGTGCGCCGTCAATAGAGGTCTCCATAAGCGGGCTTTCAACAGCCATCAGCGCTGCCGCTTCAGCCTTACCCTTGCCTGCGGCATGGCCGACGCCCATGTGAGCGAAGCCTGCGCCCTTCATGATGCAGGTGACGTCAGCAAAGTCGAGGTTTATAAATCCGGTGTTCTTGATAAGGTCGGAGATGCTGGTGACAGCCTGACGAAGAACAT
>CAKTNU010000072.1 GCA_934589325.1 uncultured Oscillospiraceae bacterium
GGACTACGGTGGATGGGCGGATCATCCCGCCCAACGCCCCGGTCATTCTCCGCGACGGGAGCACTCTGACTTTCGCGGGGCGTGCACACAGCCGCTTCAAAGCCGGAAACATCAATGCGGCGCCGGGACCATCTGACGAGACCACCCTGCTGACAGGCGGGCAGAATATGAGCTATGGCCAGCGTCAGCAGGGTGCCCGGCAGCTCAACGGCGAATGGAATGATCCGTATTACGGCGGCTCCAGGCAGAGCGGCTTCGGCAGCCGCAATGCCGGCTATGAGGCCACCGTTCGCAATGCTGCATATGTTGACCCCGCACAGCCCCAATATCAGCAGGGTCAAAGGCAGAATACACGCGCAAAGCCGAAGGCATATGTTGTGATTGCAGTGATCGCAGCGGTGCTGGTGTTGTTTGCAATAACGAGCTTTGTGAGTTTAAAAAAACACAGCGTGGAAACTCAGCTCGGCGGTTACGAGCTTAACTATAAAACCAATCTTTACAGAAGGATCCTCAGCGCTTCTGTAATTGACAAGGAATGCGGCGAGAGCGACAGCGTTGAACTGAGCGATGAGAAAAAAGCCATAGGCTCCGCCAAATTCAAGGTACCCGGCGGAGGCAGAAAGGTCGTCACATTTGAGGGCGATGAGCCCGTAGAGGCAACGGTAACAGATAAAGCCGGTGAGACGGTAAGCGTGACGAAGTATGCCCCGGATGGGGAAGAATATGTCGTTTGCTTGTACTCGGACGGCGCCGTGACCGGGGAATATACATATGACCGCGACAATACCCTCATACACAGCCGCGAGGAGACGGAGCACGGCTATATCATCACGGATTATTCCCTGAACGGCGATTATGAGAGACAATGGTATGTAAAGGAATATGTGGAAGAGCGCCAGGAGAGCAGAAACGGCGAGACCGAAGGCACGATCTATGACAGGACCGGCGCGGAGATAATGAGTTATGCGCTGCTGAACGATATGGAGCTGACGTATGCCCAGACGACCTATATCGACGGCGCAGAAGTAAATACATATGTGCCTGCGGAACCGATCATGCAATGCACGGAATTTGAGCTGATATATGAGACCGCGCCTGACGGTGAACAGGGAATATATATCAGAACTGCGGACAGCGTCTGGCATAAGCAGGCCTTGAGCATGTCGACCGGCAGCGACGGAGAGACAGTGATCCATGTGGACATCGCGTCGCCTGCAGATATAACTGCCGTGGCCGTGACGTGCGCACAGAAGGGCACCAATATAGGATCCATTACGCTCTCAAATATACGTATCGCGATGTAATGCTTGTGCGGCTGCGGAGATTGGAGGAAATATGTCTGAAAATGCTGAATACGTTTCTCTGGTCGGTCAAAAAAATGACGCGGAATACAGAGCATCCTTATGTGAAAGTAGGATAGAAAATTACAAATATAAGATACGCCGGCTCGAAAGAGCGCGGGATTCTGTACGGGGACTGAAGGACAGCTTCAGGGATATACAGAAGCAGATAAAAAAGCTGCCCGATAACGGGAAGCAGTGGAAGGGCGCTACTCATACGGAGTTCGAGAAAAAGATCGGTGATGTCACGGAACAGGGTGATAACTATTACAGATATTCACTCGACCGCGTACATGACGAGCTCAACAATGAAATAACCAGACTTCAGAATGAGTGCGCAAGGCAGTACGGTATTCTCGGAGAGATATACAGTACCATAAATAGCCTCGCAACAAAGATAGCGAACTTCTTCAACTGAGCTTGAGCAAAAGATATGGCGGTGATATAAAATGGCTGAGATAAAAGTACTTGAACCCATAAAAAGCGAGATATCGTCGTTTAAAACGGCCGGGGTCAAGCTGACCGCGGAGACCGTCTCGCTCGATGCGCCCAATATGCCGGCGGCGAAAAAATATGCCGAGCAGCAGCGGAATATACAGGAGCTGATCAGACTTTATCAGCAGCTTGTAGTAAAGGACGCAAAGGATATAGCTGCCATAATCGAAAATATCCGTGCAGTCGATACAAATATGGCCAACGAAATGTGAGGGCACCGTGTATGAAATTTAAAGTTGATTATGATGCCCTTGACACACTGGATGGGAAAATCTATACTCAGTGTGAAGCGTGGATAGCTGAGCTAAATTCACTTGGGAGCGCGGCAAAGGTACTGATTGAGACCGGAAACATATCCGGCAATGCGGCGGATAATATCAAAAATTATCTTAGAGGTGTCCACGGGACAACTATTGAGGCTCTATGCAGGCTGATCGAGCTTCATGTCGGGAATTTCAAGATATATAAGGATGCGTATCAAAATAATATAGACACGAATCTCCATGCGATTATCAGCTCGGAAGAACTGCATGATACGGAAGAAGATATCACGATAACAAGACAACTTCTCAAAAATGTAGAAGATGGACTGTCTTATACGCTCGGAGATGTAAAAGATATATTTGGGATCGTATATGGTGACATATCTCCCGTTGACGATACCGCTCAAACAGCGAGCGCATATATAAAAGATGTATATGAGCAGATAGAGACGCTGGAAGCACAGCAGGACTTTGATTCTTCCGAGGAACTGATATCCTCCCTGACTTCTTTTATAAAAGAACAGCTTGGCAGAAACGGCGGGACATTGACCGGATTCGACATAAATCAGCTAGCCGCTTCTTCCAGCTTCGCGAACTTATACTCATCATTCAATAAAGTACTCCGTGAAACGGAGGCTCAAAAGAACGCAGTAGATATAGCACTGCAGAATGACGCCAACCGCAAGGCTGCACTTGAACGTGAAGAGAGAGAAAAAAAGGCGACTGTGATCAACTGGGTCGTGGTAGGAGTGTGCGTTGTCGGTTCGGTCGTCGCTATAGCAGCGACTGGCGGTGCGGCGACTCCGCTTGTCGTGGCTGGTGTGTCGGCAATGACGGGTGCGGTCCAGGCAGGTGCCAGTAATCTTACCGCCCAGTATGTTGAGCGCGGAAATCTCATAGAAAACGGCGTCGATTGGGGCTCGCTCGGCAAGGATGTCGTCGTTGGTGGTGTGACTGGCTTCGTAACAGGCTATGTTGGCGCGGGGATCGGAGGCGCAGCAAATTCACTGCTGAACGAGGCAAGGTCAATAGGATCAGGTGTACTGATAGGCAGCGCGTCTCAAATGTTTTCCGGGGTCGTTACACGCGGCGCAGGGACATTCACCGGAGAGCTAGTGGAAAGCATGCTCACGGGTGAAGAGTTTGACATAGCTGAGACATGGGAAAAAACAAAGGCGACTGCGTTTGATGCCAAGAGCGTAGTGCTTGATGGCGTGACCGGCGGTATTACCGGAGGCGTTTCAACAGCAAAACGGCTTGAAAAACCTGAACCGCTGGTCGATGGGCCATATATAAAGGATGGAAAACCGAATGGCAGGCCCAAGCCGACAGGTGAAGAATACGAAGATTTCCTGCAAAAGATATATGAAGAACAGGTGAAAAATTCGCCGGACGGTTTACTGCATGATCCGAATACGGGTGAGATAATTGATTGGAAGCCCGGGGATTCGTTAGATGGTGTAGTTGATGTAGGACATAAAACCGGCAAAGAATATAGATATGATTTTGAAAGGTATAAAAATCGAGAGATCACGCTTGAAGAGCTAAAGGAAATACAAAAGGATCCATCGAATTTCCAGCTCGAGACACCGTCGTCAAACAGGCAGCATACATATGAACTGAAAAAGTGAGGTAAACAATGAACAATAGCAGATATGGAGGCTTTGTTGTATCAAAGAATATACTCAACGGGCAGCGTGTGAGATATTCATATCGGACTGAGAGCAGTATTCCGCAGTTAAATGGATGGACACTGCTGTCAGAGATAGATGATGATGCATATGTGAATAACAGCAGCAACTTTGAAATAGTGAATGCTGATACAATATTAAAATATGCACCTCAAATAATGATGATATTCGAAGCGCCGTATGGGACAGATCTGTTTTGGGTGTACGGTGAAGAGACACATACTCTCATTGGGTTTTATGATTTGAACAAGAGATGCTCGGTATCCGTACATGATATAGTCGCAGGTAATGACAAAAATAAAGAGGACAAGGAGAATGAACATGAGTGAAACTAAATATCTTCCTCTCGGCAGCATAGTCCTTCTTAAGGGCGGCGTGCAGAAAATGATCATTATATCCCGTGCGATAAATGTCAGGAACAACGGGAAGACATTCTTCTTTGACTACGGCGCTGTGCCGTATCCGGAAGGACTCATAAGTGACAAGATGGCGTACCTGAATCATGACAGCATATCCAAGGTCGTATTCGAGGGATATCATGACGAGGACGATGCCAACATGATAGAAAATATCCAGCGCTACCTCGAGGCAAATCCCAATATCCTCCGTGGAGATCCGTCCACGTGGCAGACGTGATGTGTCTTGAATGGAGGCATGAGAAATGTTTGAAGACGAGATCGCCAAGAGCAGGGGATTGGTGGAACAATACGAAAAGGAGATCGCGCAGCTCTCAGACGAGATCGGCGATTTCGAAATAGTCAACAATAAAATGCCCGGAAAGTCGGAGCAGGTAGATCAGCTCAGAGGAGCACTGCTCGAAAAAATACGTTCGGTAGGGCAGCTCGGAGCGGGACTGAAGCTGGTCGGCAGCATTGAAACCTTGTTGACGGACAAGGTATCCGGAGAAAGTTTCGCATCCTTTAAGGGAAGTGTAAGCACCGGGAATGCCGACGTAAAGAAGGAAATAGAAATGCGCCAGGAAGAGATCGAAAAGCTGAAACGCAGTATAGAAGCCGAAAACAGCAACATCGAGGCGTATCTGGCGGCTGCAAAGGAGGCCGAAGATGGCTAAGCAGGGGCGAAAGTGCATGTTTGATAACCGAGGCCTCGTGTTGGATGACGATGATATCGTAATATTCGGGGATTTTTTTGAAATTACCTCTAAAAAAATCGATATGCAGTTTGAAGAACTTGTGAGCACGCTCACGGCGGCATCGGAAAATGCTTTTATCGAGGGAAAAACTGCGGAGGCGCTCTGTGTGTATGTAAACCAGCTCAAAACACTGTGCGGAATGATCGCAGAGTATGGCTCAGCCTGCAAGAGCCTGATCGAAGGCTTTAAGGACAGAATTGACGAGATCGACAAGGATCTGTATTGAGGAGGGAAAACCAGTGCCGGAACGTCTATACTTTGACAGAAAGGCTTATAGGGAATACAAGAAGGAGCTTGAAAGACAGCGCATAGAGAACTATGTAGTACAGCCGCCGATCAGGAGCTCGGCGGGAAAAACTCCGGCAATGTTTGACGAGATGGCCAATACGATGTGCGAATTATATCAGCAGGTACAGGAGCTCATCGCGGCGGCGAATGAAATGCTGGCGAACATGGCGGACAAACTGACGGATGCGGATGAGAAATCCGCACCCATGTGACTTAGGGCGACGGAGGAACTACTGATGGTAAGAGACTTCAGACCCGAAACCAAGGAAAAGATCATCGGCTACATACGGGAAATGACGGACGAAGGCTTCTGGGTCTCGGTCGGTGACTTTTTCGGGGATATCTGGCTTTCTGTAAAACATTTTTTCAAGTATACTGTGCTCGGCGATAAGCCGGATGCCAAGGACGAATTTGACAGGTATCACAGGGAAGTGGTCGATAAGTGCGATATGCTTATCGAAGAGATCGGCCCGATATTTGATAACGCAAACGAGACCGACGGCATATACGCGGCAGATGCTGCGGCCATCAATGACAGCGGACGCGAACTGCTGAATGAACTCGTGAAATATACCGAGATGGCTACGCCGTCGGGGATAAGTGCAGTTCTGGATACGGTCACGATAGGCGGAATATCCGACCCCGGCGTAGTGATAGAGAAGAAAAAGCCCGAGATATCGGATACCCGGCTTGATGAATACTGCCGGAGGGCATCACCGCTTGAGTTCAGAAAAAGCATCACATATGTGGATGCTGCTGTGTGTAAGATGGACTTCGGCACTGCAGTACTGATATCTGTTTTTAACCACGATGATATCCTGCTTGATAATCTGATTTATTCGCGCAAGGATGAGGTGGACGCCGCCGTGCGCAAAATGCTCCTGAAGGGACATGACGGTCTGCCGACGGTTGAGGAAATAGCAAAGGAGCTCGGCGTAAGCGAGACTATCGTTAGGTTCTACCTCAAAAACGGTGGGATCGGCAGAATGGCAAGAGACCTGCCGTCAGGTATGAGCTCTGCGGACTTTGAAAAGGCATTGGGCGAATATGTCGATATCAGCACGTCAAAAATCTTTGCGGATCAGGATCTTGCATATGAGATATGCGCCCTGCTCGGCGCCAATACGGAAGTTCTGGATACGATAAAGAGCGGAACGATAAACGAGTATGAGGTTCGCCTGTATAAAGAGAGCCTTGCCAAGTCCCTTCAGGACCTGTGCGATAAATCTGAGTTTAAGATGCTGCCTAATACTAAAAAAATTACCGGTGTCATTAACGATATTTACAAGACGACCATGTCGGGCGAGATGGGCGAGGCTTTCAAGAAAATATGGGACGGCGATAAGTACGACACCAAGGCTGCCGCCGAATTTTTAAGAAAGTACTGCGGCATTTCCGAGCCGGATGCGGGCGACATTAATTGCCTGCGCGGTGTATCGGATATTTTCAGCGGCTCGAAAGCAGTCAAGGACTTCATTAAAAAGACCCAGAACGGCGCAGACATGCTTGACTACTGGATAAGCGATTACACCGCCGAGCTGAGCATGATCGACGGGCTTATTGAGGCGAACAGCTCCAATCCCGAATATGTCGTCGCGCTTACCGATCTGCGCCGGAAATATACCGATAAAGTAAAAGGCACTCTGGATGAGGTAGTAAAGACTCTCGGAGAAAAAGGCTTGTCAGAGGCCAAGAAGACATTCCCGCCGCTGACGGCTGCAGAAGCTGCGATAGATCTGGTCGGCGAAATAAGCGGCGCTAAAGGCCATGTGAGCGCGGCAGAGAGCATCCTGGCTTATGCAACGATATGTCCGGAGGCTGTAGATGCTTATGATAGGGCAGTGATGGCGGTAAGGGAGAATCCGGGGGATGCTAAGGCACTGGCGCAGGTAAGGATGACCTTCAGCGTAATGAAGCAGACGCTTGCGGATTATTACGATGCGCAGATAGACTATGCGGATGGATATATTTTCGGCCTCGGTCGGGATAAAAGCTATCAGGCGTATCTCTCCTATCAGAAGGAAAAGCTCGAGAATTTGCGCCTGGGCGACGATTACGAGGCAATATCATACGAGAAATTTATGGAGAAGTATGCCGCGTCCTGAGCGGTATATGAATAAACGCAGAATCAAGGAGAAAGAAAGGAAAAAGATATGAATTGCAATTTTTGCGGTAAGTATGTCGCGGATGGGCAGAGATATTGCCCGAACTGCGGCGCAGAGGTAAAGCAGCCTCAGGGAGCCCCCCAGCAGAATTATCAACAACAGCAGAGTTACCAGCAGCCCAATTATCAGCAGCAAGGCTACCAGCAGCAGAGCTATCAGCCTAATTACCAGCAGCCCAATTACCAGAACTATCAGCAGCCGAATTATAATCAGGGCTACCAGCAGCCGAACTACGGTGCAGCCGCGCCCGCAAATGACGCCATCCGTGACGATAGCAGCCTTATTGATGTCTATAAGCATATCATAAAGAACTATGCTAATTTCAACGGCCGTGCCCGCCGCCGCGAGTTCTGGCTCTTCATGCTTGACAATGCTATAATCAACGCAATTCTTTACGTGCTTGGCAGTATCTTTACCACCGTCGGTATAAGCAGCGGCAGCAGTGCGGCCTTCGCATTTGCCAGCGTGTTCACTGCGCTTGTATATGTCTATGGCATATTTGTCTTAGTCCCGACGCTTGCGCTGACTTGGCGCCGCCTGCACGATATCGGCAGATCCGGCGGATACTACTTTATGGGATTTATTCCGCTGGCTGGACCGATCATCCTCCTCGTTTATGAATGCACCGACAGCGTTCCCGGCCCCAACATGTATGGCGGCAATCCTAAGGGGCGCTGACAGAAACCCTGACAGGAAGCGGGTATGACCCGGTCTGCACCGCCGTGGTGATACAACTTGGCAATTAAAAGGAGCCTTGAGAAATGAGCATTGATTACTATAGCGACAAAAGACTAACGGATAGCAGCAGCAAAGGAGCGAGCCTGTATTTTGAAGGCTCCGGCAGGCTCGTCCGGCTGGAAAAGCGGTCAATGACCATCGGCAGGGACAGAGCCTGCGA
>CAKTNU010000073.1 GCA_934589325.1 uncultured Oscillospiraceae bacterium
CTTCCCCACGTACCACGCGCAGGACGCC
This sequence comes from uncultured Oscillospiraceae bacterium, assembly GCA_934589325.1. The sequence goes on from CAKTNU010000073.1 coordinate 29, forward strand.
GGCCGACAGTGCCTCCATCTCTATCGCACCCGGTCTGACTATTACCGGTGCGATAAAGCCGACCAGTTCCTCGACCTTCTTGGTCAACAGCTTGGAGTATGCAATGCCGCCCGTCAGGACTATCGCGTCGACCTTTCCGCCGACCGTTACAGCCATTGTGCCGACATCCTTGGCTATCTGATATGCAAAGGCATCAAACACCAGCGCAGCCTTTTCGTCGCCGGCTGCTATCATCGCCTCTACCTCGCGGCAGTCATTCGTACCCAGATGGGCAACAAAACCGCAGTGATTAGCGAACTCATCCTTGAGCGTTTTCTCGGTGTATTTGCCGGAGAAGCACAGCTTCATGACCGCGCTGTTGGAGAATTTACCGGCGCGGGACGGTGAGAAGGTGCCCTCTCCGTTTGATACGAGATCGGTTATGCGGCCGTGCTCGTGCATGCTGACGCTGCATCCGCCGCCGAGGTGACACATGATAAAGTTTACATCGTTATAGCTCTTGCCCATACCTGCAGCAACCTCACGGCCGACAGCCTTGGTGTTGAGCGTATGGCAGGCCGCTGAGCGCTTGATGCCGGGCAGACCTGTTATTTTTGCGACCGGCTTCATCTCGTCCACCATAACGACGTCATAATTATACGCCGGGATGCCGAACTCCTTGACCCACTCGTATGCGATTATCGGAGCCAGACACATCGGATGCACCGCGTTCACAGGCTTGAGGCACTCGTCTACCATATCCTGATCTATCTCGTAGGCACCGCCGTGATATCTGCGTCCGGCCGGGCAGCCGCGTGCGGCGATGATGTCGATATCCGACGGCTTGAGGCCATGCTTCTCGAGGTACTCGTTTATCGCGGCCTTGCGCATAGGCAGCTGGCTGATGATATCCGGGTAACGGTTTATCTCGTCGGCGGAATGTTCGAGATTTGTTTCGTCGAGTTTTTTGTCATTTTCAAACAGGGCAAGCTTAGTTGTAGTAGAGCCTGGGTTGATGCAGAGAATTTTGTAGATTTTTTCTTCCATGTCGATGTTCCTTTTTATATATAGTTTATGTCGTTGTGCGCTTTTTCATAGGCCACACTACTCTCCGGGCCGTGACCGCAGTATATGGTCGTACTATATGGCAGCGGGAAAATCTTCCGACGGATGCTCTCGGCGGAAAGCAGCCTGTCCGCCCCGGCAAGGTCCATGCGTCCGGTCGTTCCGCGGAGTATCGTATCCCCGCAGAATAGACTGCCCGGCGTGTACAGCGACAGTTCCCCCGGCGTATGCCCCGGTGTTTCGAGCACATGCAGGCGCACATCGCCGATGTCGAGCGTATTCCCCTCGGCAAGGTATCGGTCTATCGTAAACGGCTCCACCGGCGCGGATTTTGCGAAATCTGCCGCATTCAGCTTTGAATCGCATATAAACGCTTCGTCGGCCGCACTCATACATATTTGTGCGCCGGTCAGCCGACTAAGCTCGGCAGCGCACATGATATGGTCGAAATGGCCGTGAGTCAGGACTATGTATTTCAGCCGCAGTACACCGCTGACAAGCCGCTCAACTATGTTCCCTGCCTCTCCGCCAGGGTCTATCACCAACGCGTCAGGATATTCGGTATCGCGCAGGAAATAGCAGTTTACGCTGACCGGCCCGGAGCGCTGAACCAGCTTCGTTATTTCAAGCCGCCCCATATCCGCCTCCGATTTTCAAATCTGTATGATAGATTATAATAAATCTGTCATATAACTTCAAGGGGTTGTCTGATATTTATCAGGATTATTGCTATTTTCGTGATATGTTCCAAAAAAGCTGTATTATTTTTGCGCAAGATGTTAAATCAAATCATCAGCGTGTTTCTTTTATTAATGCCGCTGTCCGTCATATATCTCTTCCGGATATATCATATTCCCGCTCCGATTGACATTTTTCAGTGGAGCGGATATACTTTATTCGGGTATACTTACTTATTCACCGGAGGAAAGCATGAAAAAATACGCTCTTGTTATGATAGATATGCAGCGCGGCTTCATAGATCCAGCCTCGCCTATATGCATCCCCGACGCGGCGGCGACCGTACCGGCCTGCGCCGAGGCACTGACGCTCTGCCGCAGCAGCGGCGTACCGGTCGTTTTCGCGACACGGCACTACCGCGCCGACGGAAGCGACGTGGAACGCTGCCGCCGCGAGGTATGGGAGCACGGCGGGAAGCCGCTGTCAGAGGTCTGCGATGAGCGGATATCTGACTCATTCCCAGACGAGTTCACGACTGCGGCATCCGACTATTTCATCGTCAAGCCCCGTTTCTCTGCCTTTTTCCACACTGAGCTTGACCTAATACTGCGCAGGCTCGGCGTAGACACCGTGATACTCGCCGGAACTACCACTCCAAACTGCATACGTTCCAGCTGTTATGACGCACTGTCGCTCGACTATGATGTCGTCGTCCTGTCGGACTGCACATCTTCAGTAAATTCCGAGGTGCAGCGCGCCAACCTGTCCGATATGGCACGCATCGGCGCGGATATAATGACACTCGCCGATCTGCGCGGCATCTTGAGCAGGGACACATGAAGCGCCGCACCGCGCTTATCCTGTCAGCGGCCGCAGTTCTGCTCATCTGTGCGGCGGTAATGGCCTCGTCTGTGCTGCACAGCGCAAAGCCACAGCCGTCGGCAGCGCTGCCCGCGGAAACACCCGCAGCAAAAATGCCGGCTGCAGAACCTTCGGCCAATGCTGAGGCCGGATCAATGGCCACGATCGCCGCCGAGAGCGCATATGTCGTCGCCGGGCAATACCGGGACATTTATGACGCGATATATACCGGCGGCGGGCTGAAGCTGACAGATGCACAGGAGCGCGAAATAATTGACCGACTCGGTTCGTTGGGATATATCGCTGCAATGCAGTATGGCGGCACTGAAACGGCAAACGCCGGACTTGCGGCGGAATTTATGTCGGCATATGACTCCGGCAGTGACACGCGGCTGACTGTCTACGAGCTTTGCCCCGACGCAGGCTTTCTGCGCCATGAGCTCAGCTTGACTGACGGCGAGCTCAACGTGACCCGCACCAGACTGGCATGGCTTACCGGGGACGGGACGCGGTTCCAAGGCAGTGAACCTACCGTTACCTATTCCGAGACCTATGACGTCACGGCGCTTTATACCGAGGGCGGCTGGCTGTGCTATGACTACTATCTGCCGGATAACCCTGCAGGGAGCAAGCACGATGGACATATCGAGACCCTTACGCGGCTTTGGATAGGCGCAGATCAGTTAACATGATATTGATATCAATAAAAAGAAAGCCCGCTGCCGGTACATTCGGCAGCGGGTATGATTTTGGGTAGAGCAAGCGGAGCTTACTTCATGCCGTTCTCGTAGGCCTCGATCATTTTCTTGACCATCTGGCCGCCGATGGAGCCTGCCTGACGGCTGGTAAGGTCGCCATTGTAGCCGTTCTTAAGGTTAACGCCGACTTCGGAAGCGGCCTCCATCTTGAACTTCTCCATGGCGTCGCGTGCTGCGGGGTTGACAAGATGATTACTGGTATTGGTAGACATTGTTTGCATCTCCTTTTTGATGTTTTGGGTTCGTTGCCCGTGCTTATCTTCTGCACTCAGGTTTTCTATATTCATAAAAAGGAGATGTAAATTTTTCATATTCGTGAAAAAACCGCCGCTTTCTCATATTATATATTATTTATATATTATTTGGTTAACGAAGAAGTCAAGAGCGTATATGTCACTGCCGTCATCTATGGCCGGTGTGACCAATCAACAGCACTTGCGGACATGACGCAGGACTGATTTTAAATCGATAAAATAATTTACCACCAAGGGGTATTTCCCTTGGTGGTATTTTTTCTTTCTTATCGAACCTACTCAGCTGGACTCCGATTTGTCTTTTATAGTCCGGGACTTAAAATGTACAAAATAGGACGTGCGGGGCTCGCCCCTATCTCCCCTGCGCCTCAAACCGCAGCTTTGCGCCGCGAGTGTGGTCCTGGATCACCTGACCCAGAAACGCAACGAGCTCCTCCGGGGTCTTATCTATCTCGCCGACGAGCCAGCTCTCTACAAGCCCGGCAGTGGAGACAACATAGAAATGCGTTATCATCTCAACATCGGCGTCCGGCATGTCTAGTGCGCCTATCTGTTCGCCGATCTGCTCGGCGGCGTGATAGATCACCGCATGGATGTCCCCCTCGAAGAAGCGCTTGAGGCAATCACGCCCGACAGAGTTGAGCGCACAGAGACAGACGGCGCGGTTAGCGTCGATATAATGGAAGAGCTGGAGCAGCCCGTCCTGCCAGAGCAGTGCGCCCTCGTGCTGGTGCAGCAGAGAGACGTCCTTTTCCTGGAACATCCAGCGCAGCAGATCGTAGACATCCTCAAAGTGATAATAGAAATGCTGCCTGCGGATGCCGCAGAGCTCGGTTATGTCATGGATGGTTATGTCAAAGGGCTTCTGCGCCATAAGCGTTTTTAGCGCCTCAGCCAGAGCGTGCTTGGTCTGTTCGGAAGCGGTATAGGTGCGTTTATCCACGGTCATCCCTCTATATGCCGAGTATAACACAGATGCAGCAAAATTTCGAGATAAATTTTTGCTGGTCAAACCGCCCCATATTGTCAGATTTCTGACGGCACGGGGCGGTTTGACCGTTGTTTTCTGACGCGGCAAGGGCTATCTTCTATCAGGAAAAAGGAGGCGGAGACTATGGCGGAAAGCTATGATATCGTGCTTGACAGTCAGCTCGGCGAGCGCCGGGGGACACTGACGATAGAGAGTCTTGACGGCTGTGTGCGCGGCAGAATATCTCTCGTAGGTTTTGACAACGCCGTGACCGGCGAGAGCCGCGGCGGTGTGCTCTATCTGCGGCATGAGCTGTCCACGCTGATAAGCACACTGAAGTGCCGCTCCGTCATCCGCCTTGCCGGAGAGATACTTACCGGCACTGTCGAGGCCGGCGGCGCTGTGATGAAGCTGCGCGGAACAAAAAGGACAAAGACTGGAGCTGAACAGGATGAGATTCAATAACAAAATAGACTTTCAGGCGCATTACCTGCCGGGAACTTACCGGCAGGTTCTTGAGGGCGAAGTCCTGTACTGTCCGGACGGCTTTCCTACCCCCGACTGGGACGAACAGTGGCAGCAGGAGGCAATGGAGGAGCTGGGAATAGGCTATGCGCTGCTGACGCTCTCCTCGCCGAGCATCTATACCGGGAATAAGTCTCGCTCGCGTGAGCTTGCGCGGCGCATAAACGAAGAAGGCGCAGAAATCGTTTCACGCGCCCCCGGTAATTTAGGCTTCATGGCGACGCTTCCGCTGCCGCATGTGCACAGCAGCATATTTGAAGCGCGCTATGCTCTCGACGAGCTCGGTGCGGCGGGGGTCGGACTGGTAACAAATTACGGCGGGGTCTATCTCGGCGACCGCAGGCTTGACGAGCTGATGGAGGAGCTGAACGCACGCGGTGCGCTTGTCATCATGCACCCGACGCACCCGGCTGTAGGTATCCCGGGTGTCGATGAGGAGATACCGCTTCCCGCGTTTGAGTACTTCGTCGAGACGACTCGCACCTTTATCAACATGGTGCAGAACGATACCTTCACAAAGTACCCGGATATAAAGTGGGTGATCCCCCACGCGGGCGCATTCCTGCCGATACTTGCAGACCGCTTTGAAAGCTTCGCGCTGATGCTGCGCTTTGCCGATCCCGATCGGCGCGCCGACATCATGGAGGACATGGCGCATGTTTACTACGACACGGCGGGCTTTTCCGAGAAGAAGCAGATAGAGCTGCTGCTGAAAAATGTGGACGAGAGCCACCTGCTCTACGGCAGCGACACACCGTACACGGACATCTCCGCCTGCGTCGGTCAGGCTGAGGCGCTGGAGAACACGGAAAAGCTCACCAAGCGACAGAAGCAGCTAATGTTCACGGACAACGCCCTCGCGCTGCTGCCGTGGCTCGGAGAAAAAATACATATCAATGCGTGAAAGAGGTATATAACGATGGAACTTAAATGCGGAAATGATTACAGATTCGATGTGCAGATAAAGTCCCCGATGGGGTGGATAAAGATAATCGCGCTCCTTACGCTCGACAGCGAGACGGAGTTTCACGGCAGCGCAAAGCTTATGGGTATGGAGGTCTTGCTGACAAACTGCGCAAGGAACGGACGGCACTTCAGCTTTGAGGCCGCACCGAAGCTGCCGTTCGGAGTAGTGAATGTGCAGATCGAAGCGGATGTGGACGACAGCGGCGCCGTCACCGGCGTTGCGAACGCGCCTCGTCACAGGCCGATGGAGATCAAGGGAGAGCTTGCGCAGTAATTTGAACTGTCCCAATAAGGAGAGTGAAGCAATGTCAAATAAGTCCAAACAGGATCACAGCTTTATGACTCAGCTTGCCACATTCATCGTGGATAAGAGGCACCTGTTTTTCCTGCTGATAATCGTATCGCTCATATTCTCGGCCTTTTCACGCAATTGGGTCGAGGTCGAAAACGACCTTACTACGTTTCTGCCGGACGACGCAGAGACGTAGCTTGCGCTGGACGTGATGGAGAACCAGTTCACGACCTACGGCACGGCCGAGGTGATGGTTGCAAATATCAGCTATGCCGAGGCGGAAAAGCTAAATGACACGCTCGCGGAAATAAAGGGCGTGCAGAGCGTCGCCTTTGACCGGACGACGGATCATTATAACCACGCCTCGGCGCTCTACACTGTTACCTTTGACTACGACGAGAATAACGACGAATGTCTCGCGGCACTTGACGCCGTCAAGGAAGCGCTGGCGGATTACGACCTGTTCGTATCGACGGAGCTTGGCAACACACTTCAGGAGACCATCGACGCTGAGGTCAACGTTATAATGGTGTATGTTGCGGTCATCGTCGTCGTTGTGCTGCTGCTAACCTCGCAGACCTACGGCGAGGTGCCGGTGCTGCTGCTGACCTTCGTGACGGCCATGATCCTCAATCAGGGCAGCAACTTCCTGCTAGGCAAGATATCCTTCGTTTCAAACTCGGTCACAAGCAATATTGCAGCTTGCCCTGTCGCTGGACTACGCGGTCATTCTCTGCAACCACTTCAAGGAACAGCACGAAACGCTCCCCATACGCGAAGCCGCTATCACAGCGTTGGCGCACTCCATTCTGGAGATCAGCGCAAGCTCGCTCACAACAGTCGGCGGACTTATGGCGATGCTGTTTATGCAGTTTAAAATCGGTGCAGACATGGGCATATGCCTTATAAAGGCGATAATATACGCACTTCTGAGCGTGTTTATCCTCATGCCCGGGCTGCTGGTGCTGTTCGGGCCGCTCATAGAAAAGACCCGGCACAGAAATTTTATCCCGAAGATATCCTTTGTAGGTAAAATAGACTACGCGACGCGGCACGTCGTGCCTGTGGTGTTTGTGATCGTAGCGCTGCTGGGGATGCACTTCTCAAGCAAGTGCCCATATGCCTACGGCTACAGCTCGCTCACAACGCCGAAGCTCAACGAGAGCCAGATCGCGGACAACATGGTGGCGGATAACTTTACTTCCTCCAATATGCTCGCGCTCATCGTCCCTTCCGGCGACTATGAAAAGGAAGCTCAGCTTTTAGATGAGCTTGAGAGCTACGACGAGATAGACTATACGATGGGGCTGGCAAACGTCGAGGCGATGGACGGCTACATGCTGGCTGACAAGCTGACTCCGCGCCAGTTCTCGGAGCTTTCCGGGCTCGACTATGAAGCCGCACAGCTCGTGTACGTGGCATATGCCGCCGAAAACGACGATTACGGCAAGCTCATGGGAAGCGTCGCCGCTTATAAAGTGCCGCTTATTGACATGTTCCTCTTCGTCTGCGATCAGGTGGATGCCGGGTATGTGACCCTTGACGACGAGCAGACCGAAATGCTCGACAGCGCCAAGAAGCAGATGGAGAGCGCCAAGGCACAGCTGAGCGGTGAGGACTACAGCCGCATGCTGATATATCTGACGCTGCCGGAGAGCGGAGACGAGACCTATTCCTTCATCGACACGATCCGCGGCATCGCGCAGGAGTATTATCCTGACGGTAATGTCTACGTCGCGGGCAACTCCACGAACGAATACGACTTCAAAAAATCCTTTGCAACAGACAACACCGTTGTCAGCGTTGTTTCGATCATTATAGTTCTGCTGGTGCTGCTGTTTACATTCAAATCGGTAGGTATGCCGGTCATGCTGATACTTGTCATTCAGGGCAGTATCTGGATCAACTTCTCTATAC
>CAKTNU010000074.1 GCA_934589325.1 uncultured Oscillospiraceae bacterium
CCCCCTAAGCAGAGAATCTTTCTCCGCATAGGGGGTGTTATCAGTTGTCGGGAAAACAGCTGGCGTAGTTCTTTTCCAGGATATCTATCCAGTGACGCAGATTTTCGTATGTAGGGCTGCTCAGTGCCGTGTCATATGCCGCGGCTGCATCCGGGGCATGCTGCTGCATATATCGCAGTGCCTTTTTCACGCCGAAAAAGTACTCGCCGACGATATTGCAGTAGATCTCCAAGCTGTCAGTCAGCAGCCAGCATCGGCGGTATCGCCCCTCAATATCCCCGCGCTCCGTTCGGGACAGCATCTTCCTGCACCAGTTGAGATTTCGAAGGTTCTCATCCTGCCCCTTTGCCGCCGTGCTGTGTATGTACTCGCGGACTTCCGCCTGCAGGTTTGATAGGAGTCCCATTTCATCAGAGATAATGATGCCGTCCCAGATTTGCAGAAATTCGCAGGCGTCGTGAGCGGCTTCAATTTTAGCTCGCGGATATACCCAAACATCAAGTTCAACGCCGGATATCACAGAACTGTCATGCAGCTCTAAGCCTCCGTCGGTCAGAAGCAGCGCGTCGAAATCGCTGTTAAGGTTGTTTGTGCCATCCGCATATGATCCGTAAACGATTATACCCAACGGATGATATTTCGCTTCGAGCGCCTTTATTATCTCGTTCATCAATGAATCTCCCGTGATTTTTACAAGCTCTTTTTCCTGTACACCGGCGCGGCAATCACCCCGCCCGACAGCAGCATATATAGTTGTGTGACATCTGTCAATGGCTATTTTAAAATAAATCCGCTCAATCGGAAAAAATACTTGACTTTGTATTTGGCATGAATTATAATAGGCAAGCTGATAATTCAATATCATTTGTTCTTGGGCAACACGGAGAAGTCGCGTAGTTGGTCGAGCGCGCACGATTGGAAATCGTGTATACCCCATAAGGGTATCAAGGGTTCGAATCCCTTCTTCTCCGCCAAACCTCAAACTCTTAGATTTTCTAAGGGTTTGAGGTTTTTCTTTGCCCTTTTTTCTTACTTTTGGAATACTCAAATAGAGCTTGAAAAAAGAACTAATCGTGTATCTGGTTTTTCCGAATCTTCTAGTGGAAATCGTGTATTGCAAATGATATACTATCTTTGGGGGTATCATTATGGCAAAACAGAAAATCACAACACAGCGGAACAAGAATAGCATAGAAAAAGAATATGCGAGGAATCAGCGCAACTTCGGCAAGGGCTTTCTTAAAGATGTAACGGTGGACTTTGCCTATAGTCAATTTGCGGTGTATCAGCTAACAAAGGGTAATAGCAAACAGACAATCGCTTTTTATGATAGATTTTATAAGAAGTATTGTAGCTTTATTAGAAATACCTTTAACAAAGAGCCAAACGAAACCCAGCTTGATATTATGACTATGGACGGGATGCAGCTTGCCTTTGTTGCTTCCCTAGGCGATGTGAACCAACAGACAATAAACTCTTATCTTAGAGGGTATCGAGCCTTTGGAAACTTCTGCGAGGAACAGGGGTATCTGAGTGGCTTCAAATGCCCGATTAAGGAAGTTGCTCCCCCTATTAAGCAAGTATACACGGACAGCGAGTTAAAGAAGCTCCTTGTAAAGCCTGAGATAAGCTATTTTGAGGGATTTAGAAACTTTGCTATAATCAATCTCTTGCTTGCCACGGGCGTTAGAACCAACACTATTCTGAATCTGCGGATTAAGGACGTGGAGTTAGAAGAGGGCTACATTGACTTTAATACTACAAAAGCACATAAGGTTGTCAGAGTGGGGCTAGAGCGGAAATGCAGAGCTGTTTTGATGGAGTATATCAGCTATTGGAGAACAGGCGGTGACGTTGAACCAGACGATTACTTGTTTTGCAATGTCTATGGAGAGCAGTTAACCAGAAGCGGACTTTCTACAGCAATTGCACGATATAACCGAGAACACGGAGTAGAAAAGACAAGTATTCATTTGTTCAGACATACATTCGCTAAGAATTGGATTACAAGTGGCGGTGACATTATTTCTTTGGCTAGAGTTCTTACACATAGCGAGCTTGATATGGTTAAGCACTATTCTAATCTTTATGCCTATGATGTAAAAGCAGAGATACAGGAACATTCTGCACTTTCACAGCTTAGAACCAATAGCGGAGAAACAATAGGAACTAAAAAGAAAAAATCATTAGAATAAAAGTAGGAGCAAGGCTATAAGCCTTGCTCCTGCTTTTATTTAGAGTTCAAGAATAGAATCAATGAAAGTCTTGTTCTTATCTTTCCTAGCGTTAAGCTGAGGGAAGAAGCGTTCAACAAAGGCTTTGCGGACCTTAGGAATATCGATGTCCATATAGGGAGTTCCGTTTAACTGATTTGTATACTCCTTTTGGTTATCAGGATTAGAAACAATTTTCTTAAACCATGCCTTGTCCTCTTCATTTGCAACCTGACGCATATAAGCCAACATGAAAGGCTTCGTAACTTCCACCTTATTAGAGGGCGTCTCCGTCAAGGGGTTAAGTGTTTTCTTTGAGCTTGCCATAAGATAACCTACTTTCTATATTTTATTAGCTTTCGCCTGTTTATACTATAAGTCAACATTGTTTCAAAGTCAACTCCCAATACTATTGCATTAGGGTATACCCCAATGCAATAATGAAAATATGCCTAAAAATATGTCACATAAATAGCAATGTGGCTATTGACATATTTCAAAAAATATGATATTCTATTGACATAGAAAAGAGGTATAGAAAATGCTTATAGAGAATGAAAGGAAGTAATAGAAATGTTGCTAGGCTATATTCGTGTTTCAACAGTAGAACAGAATGAAGAGAGACAAACAAGAGCTTTACTTGAAAAAGGAGTAGAAAAAGAGAACTTATATATTGATAAGCAGAGTGGTAAAAACGCTGATAGAGAACAACTTAAAGCCTTACTTGCATTTTGCAGAAAGGGTGATGTAGTTGTTACCGAGAGCATTAGTCGGATTGCAAGAAACACTAAGGACTTGCTTACAATCATAGACCAGCTTACAACCAAGGGCGTTGACTTTGTAAGTCTGAAAGAATGTATTGATACAGCAACTCCCCAAGGAAAGTTTATGCTTACAGTCTTTGGAGCTATGGCAGAGCTTGAAAGGGAGAATATTCTAGAGAGACAGCGAGAGGGTATCGCAATCGCAAAGGAACAGGGCTTGTATCAAGGCCGCCAAAAGATGAAGATTGATAAGGAACACTTTGAAGCAGTCGTAAAAGAGTGGAGAGCTGATAAGATAACTGCGGTTGAAGCTATGAAGCGGCTAGATGTAAAGCCCAACACTTTCTATAGGAGAGTAAAAGAATGGGGGCTGTAATAGCCCCCGTTCTTCTTAATTGTTATTCTGTTTTGATAATTGTTGCATCATAATATTCAAAAGAGTTATTTTTCAACTTAGACTTTGCTAAGATAGTTATATTCTCGCCGGGATTCCCATTGGAAGATGTCTCGTAAGAGCTTAAATCAACACCATCTGCAAAATATACAAGGTGTCCATAGTTGCTATCGCCCAAGAAGAAGTTCCACGCACCATCATAACTTTCATTTTTGCCCTTTAAGGTTCCTTGATATTCAAAGTAATCATCTACTAAGTAAGCTTCAGGCATTTGATACAATGAGAGTGTTCCCGGAATGCCATTAGCTCCATTCTCTTCAATGATTTCATCAGTTGTTTTACCTACAACAACTATATATTGCCCTTTCTCTAAAGTAAGCAGTTCCTCTATTGGGAGATAAACAGCTACTTGCCAAGACGGATTGGTTCCAAGACGCACATGATCTTCCTTAATTTCGCTTATTGTTCCATCTATTTTCAGAGTAGCATTACAATACAGGCTTTTGGCTTTTGCAAGATTATCAAAAGAGTCATTGTTAATTGTAGTGCAGTCAACGCTCAATGCTTCGGCCAACATATCATCTTTTGTTATGGTATTAGATGTGCCTTCAACCGTAGAAGTGTTAGTTTCTTCTGCTGGTGTAGCGTCTTTGCCACAAGCAACCATTGATATACTCATAAGAGCAGCTAAAAGTAGAGCAAGTAGTTTTTTCATTGGAATACTTCCTTTCAGTTTGTTTTTATCCTCTTTATAATAGCAAGGCAGTTCCTAATTGTCAATATAATAAGGACTATTATGAACTTAAAAGCGAATACTATTCCCTATAAAATATACTTAGGGGGTGGTACTTAATGCTTGATATGAAGATTGTAGGAGAAAACATTAGAACAGAACGCAAAAGACAATTGTTGACTATAGAAAGATTGGCTGAAATGGTTGGTATAACGGAGAACTTTTTAGGAAAGATAGAGCGTGGAGAAAGTATGCCAAGTTTTCCAACTATGGATAGCATCGCTTGTGCGTTGGGTGTAAGTATTGATTTTCTTAAGGGCAATTACAGACATAATACAGAGTACCAGTATATAAAAAGCCTTATGGAAGTTAATGGACTGTCACAAGAGAACAAAGATAGATTTATTGACTTTATAAGCACTAATATCAAATACTTCAAATAATCGTAGTATTGAATTAAAATCCTTCTTCATAGGACAGAAAGCCTCCCCTAAACCAGAAGCAGAATAGGAAATTGGAAGTTCCCGTATTATATCCCCCTCTCTATCCCGCTCCGATGTTTTACAAGGGCAAAACTCATTAAACCATTATAAAGGTTTTTTAAGTATAATAACGGAAAGTAAAAGACTTATAGACCTTTAATAGAAAAGGCAGCCGCCACAGTAGCAAGACTATTGTAGGCGGTTGCTTTTTTTGCCGTTCTACTACCACTTTCCGTAGTAATAAAAAAGGAGAGGAATTAAGTGAACGATAATTTAAGAAAAGAAGTAAAACTATTGAAAGCGTTGCAGGGTATCAGCTATAAGGAAATCGCAGAGGATTACTTAGAAATGAAACAAGATAGCTTTTATGCGTGGCTTCATGGATATTACAATCTGAGTGAAGAAAGACAGCAATTACTCTATGACGTAGTATGCAATTTGAAGGAGTAATGCTATGAATGGGGATATAAGTATAAATCTTTCTGCTATTGGATTTAGTGATAAATATGAGCTTTTTTATGACGGTCGGATTGTAGTGAATCCAACTGGTGCAATGCCTGTTATAAGTAACGGAAACAAAGTCACATTAGAGGATAGCAATGGTAAGAAACAGCATATAACGATTAAAAGCCTATATAGAAAGGCTTTTGATAGAGAGTATTGTATAGATAATATTGAAAGCCTGCACAATGAAGAATGGAAAGAAATAGAGGGAACAAAAGGTAGATATTATATTAGCAATTATGGAAGATTAAAAAGCTACTGCAAATATAATGCTATTCTTGTTAAACCTTATAAAAATCAATATGGATATTTAAGGGCTGACATATGGATAGACGGAAAAAGAAGAACCGTCTTAATACATAGATTAGTTGCAAAATCATTTATAGAGAATGATAATCCAGAAGAAAAGGATACTGTAGACCACATAGACGGAAATAAGCATAATAATTCTGCGTCTAATCTCCGTTGGCTTAGCCGTTCAGAGAACGTCAAGGCGTTCTACAGCGGTCTAGTGGAGCAAATGATAGCATAGGTATATTTATATAGAAAAAGCCGATTAGGGCTTTCTGAGCCTGTCAGAGAGCTATAGCCTTATAAGTTATCGGAGAATACTTTTTTTGCTTAATGCAATTAGCTACAGCTCAAGTAACAGCTTGCAAATCTTAATGAGAGAAAGGCAGTTTTTCTTTATATTAAACAGAAAAGGAGAGTAATATAATGACAAAAGAAGAAATCGAATATTATCACAATTCTGGGCTAATGCCGGATTGGGTTTACTACCAAGTAAACGGAAAGACAGCCCAAGAGAATTACATTGATATAGTTGTGAAAAGAGATAATGAAAGAGAATTAGAGGAATCTATTACTAAGCAAATAGAAGAAGCTATTGATATGCATTTTGATGATATACTAAAAGAACTTAACAAGAAATAATATAGAAATATTATATGAAGTTTTTATTTCTAAGTCAAATAACTAGATACTATATTAGGAAATAATCTTGACACTAAAGATAGAAAGTGTTATTATAATAAAAAAGGCAAATCGTGTGCTTACTTTTTGCCTTTCAAAACTTTTAACATATCATTTGCTACTATTTCCCGATGTTTGGACTAATTTAAGCCTTAAATTAGTTCCCTAGGTTTGGCGATTTTGAAGAAACGATTGGAAATCGTGTATACCCCATAAGGGTATCAAGGGTTCGAATCCCTTCTTCTCCGCCATGAGTCCACCGTAATTCATCATTACGGTGGACTTTTTCTATGCCGGAAACCGCTTGAATAGAGCTTCTCGGCTGTTTTGGCACATAAACGAGTCCCGCCGCGTGATATTCCGCCCGGCGGTAGAAAACTTCACAGAAGTGTGGTACACTATAGTCGATTCAGAACAGTACAGCCGGATCTGAAAAGAACACTAGGAGAAAACCAAAATGTTTAAGATACCATATAAGCTTGTCTCCGGAATAATGCTTATTTCAGCAGCGGCAAACGGGAAAGAGGGCTTTTTTGCCTTTGATACGGGAGCCATGCAGACAGCCGTAAACAAGGCATACTTTCCGGAAATGCAGGGAGAACAGATCAGCATTGCGAAGTTTTCGGAAGGCGTAAAGGAAGCCGCTGCCGAAGAAGGAACTTTAAATTCTCTGCGCTTTTCGGATATTGAACGGTCAGATATGCCCGTTCTGATCATGGATCTGATGTATGTGGAAACCGCATTGAAAGACGCAATGCCGGACTTGAAGTTCCTTGGAACGCTTGGGATCGACGTGATCAGAAACTATACCGTTTTGCTTGACTATAACGCCGCCGAAATTGTACTCGACCCGGAGTATGGCTTTGAAAATCAAATGACGGTTCCCATGAGCTGTGAAAAGCTCCCCGTCATTAAGGTTGAAGCGGCAAACCGGACATGTGACTTCGTTCTGGACACGGGTGCAAGCATCTGTTTGCTGGGACAGGGCTTTCTGGATGCCCCGGAGCTCGTCTTCGATCCCGAGACGCCGAACATTGCCACAGTTCCTGTTGTCCGTGTAGGTGAAAACGAATACAAAAATATCACCGCGGCGGTCTCCGATATAAGTGCGATCAAAAAGAAGGTTCCTGTTGAGGGCGTGATCGGTTATCAGGTCTTATCGCCGCAGCGTTCCATTCTGGACTTTAAAAATCACCTGCTCATTATGGAGAAGACGCAGAACTGACGCCCGTTTTCTGCCGCTTAAGATTTATTATGTTGAATAAACAGCCGCCGTATGATACAGTTTTTATGACAAAATGTTCATTATAAGGAGGCATACCCTATGCATAAGCGTATTATTATATTCCTTGCCGTACTTATGCTGCTCCCGGCGCTGGCCGGATGCGGCGGCGGGAATGTGGATAATGTTCATATTGAGGATTGGGAGCCGTCCGAGCTGTACTCTGACGCCGACATTAAAGCCGCATTCAATACCGTCAAGCGCTATTTCGGCCGTGAGTTTGACGGCTGCACGCTTACGGAACTATACTATCCCGGCGACAGCTATGCCGACAAATTTGCCGCGGCAGCCGAGCAGTTCGACGCCGATGAAGCGATAATCATTATCTCGTCCTTCGATGTGGACTCATCCGGCGGCAACGGCTCGCTCAATCCCAACTCGACCTATGACAAATGGCAGTGGATACTCGTCCGCAGCAGCGGTGGCTCATGGCGGCACGTCGACCACGGCTACGGCTGATTCATCCTCTCGGCCGTACCCGCTCGCGGTTATTCTCCGCGATGCGCTCCGTAAATGACAGTCTTTCCGGTCTGCGGCTCAGCTGCTCGGTGAATTTTGCGGAATAGGCCGCAAAAATGCAGTAAACATACGGCATACCCAAATTGGTCTCCAGCAGAGAATTTATTATCAGCGTGTGCATCTTCTCTCCGAATGTTGCAAAGCCTGCACTGCGTATACCGCCCAGCAGCAGTCCGGCCTCCCAGCCGAGCTGGACGAGTATGCCGATGGCAAGCAGCCACGGGATGTTTATCCGCCGCGCACGGTCGCTTTGCCGCAGGTTATATATTATCGCGCCCAGATACCCGACGAAAAGTATCAGCGCCATATAGCCGTGATACGCGCCGGTCGTGCGCTGGATGATTATCGGCGCGGCATCGGGGGCGAAGGTCTGCGTCAGCAGCGG
>CAKTNU010000075.1 GCA_934589325.1 uncultured Oscillospiraceae bacterium
ATCAGGATGTTAGATACTAAGAATTCACAGAAGTAACCCCTGACTGGAAGAAAGGCAGACGCCGCAGTCAGGGGTTACTTCTATGAATTTACCGGTATGAAAAAGGACAGAGCCGCCGATCCGGGGCTCTGTCCTTTTTATCGGCTTTCAGCAGCCGCAGTTCCCGCCGCATCCGCAGGAGCCGTCATCATCGCCGCTGCCGCATCCGCCGCCGCAGCCGCTGCATCCACCGCATCCGCCGCCGCAGCCGCCGGCTTCCGGCACGATGGACAGCAGACCGCTCACCAGCATATCCGCCGCCATGTCTGCACCTCCGCAGTAGCCAAGGACCGGCACTATGCCTGCACTCAGCAGCAGGGCACGCGCATCGTCGCCCATCTGGGCGACAATGACCGCGTCAACGTCATTGTCGCGCATGAGCTCAAACATCTCCTGATGACCGTGACGGTCGGAGCAGTCGATGAGCTTTTTGACGCAGGAATCGACGTTGGTATCCTCGTAATCATAAATCGCAAAGCACTCGGCGTGACCGAAATGCTCTCCTATCTGGCCGTTGTTGTATGCGACCGCAACTTTCATTTCTCGTTTCCTTTCTCGATAATGTCAGCTATGCCGGCAATATTCTTCCCGTCGACGGATTCGACCTCACCTGCGTCGACCATTGCGGCAACGACGGGGTCTATGGGCAGACGTGCGGTGTGCGCGATGCCGAACTCCTCGGCGATCTTATCGACCTTGCTTGCGCCGAATATCTCATGCTCCTTGCCGCAGTCGGGGCATTTGTAATAGGACATGTTCTCAACGATGCCCAGCACCGGCACATTCATGAGCTTTGCCATGTTGACCGCCTTTGCGACTATCATGCTGACAAGATCCTGCGGAGTAGTGACGATTATGACACCGTCGATGGGCAGAGACTGGAATACAGTCAGCGGCACGTCGCCGGTTCCGGGAGGCATGTCGACGAACATATAGTCGACATCGGTCCACAGCACGTCGGTCCAGAACTGCGTGACGACTCCGGCAATGACCGGACCGCGCCATACGACGGGCTCGGTCTCGTTTTCAAGGATGAGGTTTATCGACATCACCTGCAGTCCGGTGTGCGTAGTGGCGGGGAGAAGATACTCCTCGGTGCCGCGGGCATGCTCGGAGATACCGAAGGCCTTGGGAATGGAGGGGCCGGTGATGTCCGCATCAAGCACGGCGGCATTGTAGCCGCGGCGCTGCATTTCGGAAGCGAGCAGGCTCGTTACAAGGGACTTGCCGACGCCGCCCTTGCCGCTGACGACGCCGATGACCTTCTTTACGCTTGCGCCCTCGTGCAGCTCCTTGCGGAAGGATTCCGCTGTGCGCTCGCTGCAGCTCTCGCCGCAGGTCGAGCAGTCATGTGTACATTCGCTCATTTTAAGAAACAAACCTTTCTGTATTATAATTATAATAAACTATTATAGAAATAAGAGTCCACAATTCATCTTTTCATCATCTTCCGCACCGCACGCACAAGGTACATCGCGGCGATGCCGGTGAAAACCCCGGTCACGATGCCGGAGGCGGCGAGTATCGGGGCATAATAGAGCAGACCCGGCGTCTTCACGACGAGAGCTGCCGCTGTGAGCTGTCCTGCGTTATGCGCAACGGCCGCCGCAGCGCTTACCACCCAGATGAGCTTTTCGGGAAACAAACCGACGAGCAGACACATCACGATATAAGCAAGCACACCGCCCGAGATGCTGTATATCAGCGCCGCGGGGCTGCCGGTAAACATAGCACCCATGATTATCCTGAGCAGGAGCACGATGCCCGCCTCCCTGCGGCCGAGCAGCAGCATGGCGGTGAGCGTGATCACATTTGACAGGCCGAGCTTTACGCCGGGTATTGGGACGGGAGCGGGGATCTGCGCTTCAATGACGAATATCGTCAGCGCCATGGCCGTCAGCAGAGCCATGAACGCAAGCCGTTTTGTTTTGTTCATTTCAGCCATCTATCGCGTCTCCGTATATCTCTATCACGAGCCTGTGCGGAAGGCAGACTATCGGTACCCCGGCGGAGCTCAGCTTGCCCTGACGCATGCATATACCGTCCGGGCAGTCGGCCTCGGTCACGGATATCGCGCCCGGCTCGACATGGACGGTGTTGTGGCCGTACTCGGTGTCGATCTCAATGTCATAGGCCTCGGTCACGCGGCTGAGATCGACCTCGTCGATGAGCTCGCCGTCAACGCTGATACGCGCTGTGGTGCCCTCCGGGGCAAGGAGCCGGAGCGCGAAGAAAGTGCCGGCGCAGATGACAAAGAGCGCTGCAAGGATGATTATCCACATTTTTTTCTTATCTTTTCGCATAAGGCTATTTTAGATTGTTCTGCCGCGGTTGTCAATGCCCCCATTGCTGTGTTATAATATAATTAATTTATGAGTGGGCGTATTCCGCGTCCGCATATGCACACTATCCAACAAACCGGAGCATCCGTATGGACACAATGACCGAATATCTGATGGCGGCGTCGAAATATCTGATGATATTTCTCTCTCTGGTCATCCTTATCCGCTGTCTGCGCTCAATGCTCAGCGAGCGGTACGAGCCCGAGGTATGGGGATATATGCGCGTCGGCAACGAGCGTATACCCGTCAACCATTGGGAAAACTTAATAGGCCGTTCCCGCTCGGCAGATATACGCGTCGACCGGGAGGGCGTCAGCCGCGTCCACGCCGTACTGACGCGCAGTGACCGCGGCGTCTGGACTATATATGATATTTTTTCCAAGGGCGGAGTGTGGGTAAACGGCGTCCGTGCCGACGATAACGGCCTGCCGGTCGAGGACGGAGACGCCATAAATCTGGCCGGAAGCGTCGTAAGGTTTTATGACACCACTCCGGAAAAGCGTCTGAAGCTGGAGGAGAAGCGCACCGTGGCCGGCCTTGCCGTATCTCCGGCGCTGACGCTGTTTGACCTGACGCTGTTTGAGCTGCTGCTCCTGTCACAGTATATAGGCTCCGCCGCAAAAGAAAATTTATTCCCGATAGCCCTTGCCTTCGGGACGCTCATCCTGCTGCAGTTCTGCTGCTACAGCGCCATGCGCCTCATGGGGCGTTCGGGCTTTGAGGTCGAGACGCTGGCGTTCTATCTTACGGCGCTGGGGCTTGCCGTTGCCGCCTCGTCGACGCCGGAGGATATGTATAAGCAGATACTGCTTATCCTTATCAGCGTCGTCCTGTTTCTGTTCGGCGGCTGGTGGCTCCGCAATCTCAAGCGCAGCGCCGTGATGCGCACGCCTATCGCCGTGCTCGCGCTTGCGCTCATGGCGCTCAACATCCTGACAAGCGAGACCGTGTACGGCGCGAGGAACTGGCTCGAGATCGCCGGCTACTCTCTCCAGCCGTCAGAGCTTGTCAAGGTCGCGTATATTTATGTCGGCGCCTCGACGCTCGACCGTCTGTACCGGCGCCGTAACCTGTATTCGTACATCGCATTTTCCGCGGCCTGCGTCGTCGCGCTTGCGCTCATCGGCGATTTCGGCACCGCGCTTATATTTTTTGCAACATTTCTCGTTATATCCTTCATGCGCTCCGGTTCCATTGCGACCGTCATTCTTGCCGTTACCGGAGCAGGGCTTGCTGGCTTTCTTGCCGTGAGCGTGAAGCCGTATATTGCCCAGCGCTTTGCAAACTGGGGTCATGTGTGGGAGGATATATATAATACCGGCTTTCAGCAGACACGCGCAATGTCTGCTGCCGCATCCGGCGCGTTGTTCGGCAAGGGTGCCGGAAACGGCTGGCTGCACAACGTCTTTGCGGCAAATACCGATATGGTCTTTGCCATGATATGCGAGGAACTTGGGCTCGTGATCGCTCTCTGCTCCGTTGCCGCGATACTCGTCCTTGCATTTTTTGCCGTGCGCAGCGCAAGCCATAGCCGCAGTGCTTTCTATTCGATAGCCGCCTGCGCTACGGTGAGCATGCTCCTTGTGCAGCTGTCGCTGAACGTTTTCGGTTCACTGGACATTCTGCCCTTCACGGGTGTCACGTTCCCGTTCGTCTCCCGCGGCGGTACGTCGCTCCTGTCCTGCTGGATGCTGATGGCTTTCATAAAAAGCGCGGACACGCGGCGGGAGGGCAGCTTTGCCGTAAAGCCTGTGATATCCGAGGCATACCCCGAGGAGAATGAAGAGGAAGAAGAGTATGGCGAAGAATATGACGATTATGAGGAGGACGGAGAATGAAAAAGATCAGCCGCAGGGCAGTCTCCGTGCTGCTTATCGCCATAGCCGTTATATTCGGATGCATAGTATATGTCCTGCGCTATATCGATGACGGCCGCTCGTGGGCACTGGCATTTTCGAGCGCAAACTCAGGCTCATCCGGGTTAATAAGCGACAGAAACGGTGTTGTCCTCGCCCGCTTCGGCGGAGGGACGAATCTATATGCCGACGACGAGCTGACGCGCCGCAGCTGCTATCACGCCGTAGGCGACTATACAGGTGCGACCGCGACGGGCGTGATCAATAATTTCTGGGACGACATGCAGGGCTTCAGCCTCATCACCGGTACGACGAAGGCGCAGAGCTTTGCAATGTCGCTGAATATCGACAGTCGCTTGAACAACACCGCATATGAGGCGCTTGCCGGGAGAAGCGGAGCCGTGATTGTCATGAACTACAAAAACGGTGAGATACTATGCATGGTCTCGACGCCGTCGATAGATCCGCTGGGCGATAATTCCGAGCCGCCGGAGGGCGCATATATAAACCGCTGCCTTTCCGCGGCGTTTACGCCCGGCTCGGTGTTCAAGCTCGTCACTGCGGCTGCTGCGATAGAAAATATCCCGGACATCTATTCCCGTACCTATTACTGTGAGGGCAGCTATACAATAGCCGGCGTCGAGATAAAATGCTCCGGTACTCACTATACGCAGACCTTTGAGCAGGCATTGGCCAACTCCTGCAACTGCGCCTTTGCACAGATAACCGTGAGTCTTGGTCAGGATACCATGGTCGAATATGTGAAAAAATACGGCTTCCTCGATGCGCAGAGTGTCGACGGTATCGCGACTGCCGCGGGAAGCTATCCGACGGAGTTTGTCGGCGATCCGGAGCTTGCGTGGTCGGGCATCGGCCAGTCGACAGATATGGTGTGCCCGTATTCGCTCCTGCGTTATGCTGCCGCCATCGCAAACGGCGGCATACTCTGTGAGCCGCGCCTTGTGATGAGCGGCTCCGAGGCTGCAAAGTCACGCCTTTTGGATGCGGATACAGCGGACAAGCTGGGGCAGATGATGAGCTACAACGTCGCCTCGCATTACGGGACGGATCGGTTCCCGGGGCTGAATATCTGTGCCAAGACCGGTACCGCCGAGCTTGGTGACGGCACGAGCCATGCGTGGTTTGCCGGATTCCTGGCCGATGACGCGCACCCATACGCGTTCGTAGTATTGGTCGAGCACGGAGGCGGCGGGCTTACGAGCGCCGGCACTGTTGCGAACACCGTTCTCCAGGCCGCGGTTGGGAATTGACCCGGCCAACATTTGTTTGTATTTATTAAGTATATCACGAGGATACATAACATGATAGACATTTCCGTAAGCTCACTGGTAAAATCCTTTGAGCTTGGCAGAAATATACTCGACGGGCTCACCTTCACCGTCAACTCCGGTGAGCGAGTGGGCATACTCGGTCACAACGGCTGCGGCAAGACGACGCTGTTCCGCATACTTGCGGGAGAGATAGGCTGGGACGAGGGCGACGTTATGGTCGCACCCGGCAAGCGGCTTGGCCTTATTTCGCAGATACCCGTCTACCCCGAGGGCTGGACGACCGAGGACGTGCTCCGTTCGGCGCACAGGCGGCTTTACGAGATCAGCGACCGGCTCGAAGAGCTGGGACTCCTCATGGAACATGACCAGTCGCCGGCGCTTCTCAGCGAGTATGACCGGCTCAGCGATGATTTCCGTCGGCTCGGCGGCTACGATATGGATACGGCCCGCAGCCGTGTGGCGAACGGGCTCGACATACCGCCGGCCATGCGTGAGCAGGAGTTCGACTCGCTCTCCGGCGGTGAAAAGACACGAGTCAACCTCGCCCGGCTCATTCTGGAGGATACCGATATCCTCCTTCTTGACGAGCCGACGAACCACCTGGACCTTCACGCCACCGAATGGCTGGAGGACTATCTGCTGCATTTCAAGGGTACCGTCCTCTCGATAAGCCATGACCGCTGGTTCATAGACCGGGTCGCCCAGCGCTGCATCGAGATAGTTGACGGCAGGGCGGAGTTCTACTCCGGCGGCTACAGCTTCTATCTTGAGGAGCGTCAGCGCAGGTTTGAGGAGAAGCTGAAAAAATATGAAAAGGATCAGGCGAAGATAGAGCAGCTGACCCGCGCTGCAGAGCAGATGCATCTCTGGGCGTTTATGGGCAACGACAAGCTGCATAAGCGCGCCTTTTCCATGGAGAAGCGCATCGAAAAGCTGTCGCATACCGAGAAGCCCACAGAGAGAAAGAAACTCTCCGTAAAATTCCGCCAGCGTGAATTTGAGGGCGACGAGGTACTTGTCATGGAGGGCCTGTCGAAGAGCTTCGGGGAGAAAAAGCTGTTTTCAGACCTTGAGCTTACAGTCACGGGCGGCGAGCGCGTAGCCCTCATAGGTGACAACGGCACGGGAAAATCCACGCTCGTCAAGCTCATAATGGGCGATGAGACGCCGGACTCAGGCTATGTTTACCGCGGCCCCGCAGTGCGTACCGCGTATCTGCCGCAGATGGTCAGCTTTTCCGTGCCGGAGCGTTCGGCCTATGACACCATGCTGTACGACTGCCGCTGCCAGCCGCAGGAGGCGCGTGACCGGCTTGCGGCCTTCGGTTTCCGCGGCGAGGACGTGTTCACACCGGTCGGCACACTGTCCGGCGGCGAGAAGAGCCGCCTGCGGCTGTGTATGCTCATGGGCTCGGATATCAATTTTCTCATACTCGACGAGCCTACCAACCATCTCGATATTGCAAGCCGCGAATGGATGGAGGATGCGCTGTCCGACTATGAGCAGACGCTTCTGTTCGTCTCGCATGACCGGTATTTTATCGAGAAATTCGCAACGCGCATCTGGGCGCTGGCCGACGGGCATATCACAGATTTCCGCGGCGGCTACAGTGAGTTCTGCCAATGGCGAGATCGGCAGGAGGTCTTTCGCCAGAACGAGCGAGCCGCACAGAAAAAGAAGGAGCCGAAGGCCGAGCAGAAGAAAAAGCCCGTTCCAGGCAATGACAAGGCCATTGCCAAGACCGAGCGCGAGATCGCAAAGCTGGAAGCACGCATTGCCGCGCTGGATGCTGAGGCCGAGGCAAACGCCAGCGATTACCAGAAGCTAATGGAGCTGTCGGCCGAGCGGGAGCCGCTCGAGAACGAGCTTTTGGAGCTTTATGAAAAGTGGGAGGAGCTGAACGGATGAACGGTCTGAAAAGCATACCGAATTGGATATTGTGGACCGCCGCACTGCTTGCCGCAGCGCTTGTTTTCCGCTTCGCGATGCGCGGCTACGCGTACATAGCCTATACTCTCTGCTTTACAGCCGCACTTATCATTCTGCACCGCTTCCTGCCGCACGGCGCGTGGCGCGCAGTCACGGCACTTGTGTGCCTCGGGCTGATGTACTTCTGCCTTGTAGAGCTGCCCATTATCTCCAATGCCCGCACGGATAAGGAGCCGGAGAGAAAATACCTGGTAGTCCTCGGCGCTGCCGTGCATGGGTCGACGCCGTCACTGTCTATGACGCATCGGCTGGAAGGTGCGCTTGACTATCTTGAAGCATACCCCGACTCCGTCGCGATAGTCAGCGGCGGTCAGGGACAGGGCGAGGATATAAGCGAGGCGCAGGCCATGTACGACTGGCTGACGGCTCGCGGCGTCGCTCCGGAGCGGGTGATAATGGAGAACAGATCAACATCGACGATGGAAAACCTTGAGTTCTCGTATAGGATCATCCGTGAGCTTGGTGATTCACCGGAGGATAATGTCGCCATCGTCTCGAGCAGCTATCACCTGTACAGGGCAAAGCAGATGTCAAAAATGCTCGGCGTGACCGCCGCGGGCGTTGCCGGGGCACCGGATTATCCGCTGCTGACCCTGAAC
>CAKTNU010000076.1 GCA_934589325.1 uncultured Oscillospiraceae bacterium
GATGACCAGCAGTCCGCCGGGCTTCACATGCTCCTCGAACTTATCGAGAGAGGGCAGATTCATGGCGACGATGACGTCGGCCTTGTCGACCAGAGGCGAAGCAACGTCCTTATCGCTGACGATAACGGAGCAGTTTGCGGTACCGCCGCGCATTTCAGGGCCGTAGGAAGGCAGCCACGATACATGCTTGCCGTCCAGCATTGCGGCCATGGCGACGAATTTGCCGATCAGGAGCATGCCCTGACCGCCGAAGCCTGCGAAAATAAACTGTTTCATCATAATTATTCAGCAGCCCCCTTGTCTTTATATACGCCGAGAGGATAGTAGGGTATCATGTTCTCCTCGAGCCACTTCATTGCCTCAATGGGATTGAGACCCCAGTTGGTGGGACAGGTGGAGAGGACCTCGATGAGGCAGAAGCCCTTGCCTTCGAGCTGATACTGGAATGCTTTCTTGATGGCTCTCTTGGTCTTGATGATGTTCGCATTGTTATTGACTGCGCAGCGCTCGATATAATACGAGCCGGGAACCGCAGCGAGCATCTCGGAAATCTTGATAGGTGCGCCGCACCATGCTTCGTCACGGCCATAGGGAGAGGTGGTGGTCTTCTGGCCGACAAGGGTGGTCGGAGCCATCTGGCCGCCGGTCATGCCGTAAATGGCGTTATTGACGAATATGGTAGCGATCTTCTCGCCGCGGTGCGCGGCATGGACTATTTCTGCGGTACCGATGGAGGCAAGGTCGCCGTCGCCCTGATAGGTGAACACCAGCGTATCGGGCTTGACGCGCTTGATGCCGGTGGCGACTGCGGGGGCGCGGCCGTGGGCAGCCTCATACATATCGCAGTTAAAGTACTGGTAGGCAAAGACAGAGCAGCCGACGGGGGCGACGCCGATGACGTTGCCGTCAAGATTCAGCTCCTCAATGGCCTCCGCCACGAGACGGTGGATAATGCCGTGGTTGCAGCCGGGGCAGTAATGGAACGGCTTATCAGTCAGCAGACTGGTTTTCTCAAATACTACGGACATTTATTTACCCTCCTTCATTGCGAGGATCTTTGCGGTAATTTCAGCTGTTGTAGGCATCTGGCTGCCGCAGTGACCGAAGAAGTCGACCGGCTTTGCACCGTTGAGGGCGAGCTTGACGTCCTCTATCATCTGACCCTCGTTGCATTCGACGTCGAGCACTGCCTTGACATTTTCATAGCCTGCGCACTCGGCAAGAGCCTTGTACGGGAACGGCCACACGGTGATGGGGCGGAACAGGCCGACCTTGACGCCCTGCTCGCGCAGCTCGTCGACGGCGGATTTTGCGATACGGGCGACGGTGCCGAAGGCAGTGATGACAAATTCGGCATCCTCGGTCTTATACTGCTCAAACATGCACTCGTTGGCCTCTATCTCACGATATACCTTCTGCAGCACATCGTTATGTACGGCCAGATCCTCTGTATTGATGTAGATGGAGCTTATCTGTGCGCGCTTCTCGGGATCGTCGCCGGGCTTCCAGCCGGTGGCCGCCCAAGGCTTCTTCTCGGGATCGATCTTGAAGTCGACCATCTCGGGCATTTCAACAGGCTCCATCATTTGGGCGATGATGCCGTCTGCAAGGAAGAGGACGGGAACACGGTACTGCTCGGCCTTATCAAAGGCGAACATCATGATGTCTATGGCTTCCTGAACGGAGGCGGGAGCGTAGGTCAGCAGATGGTAGTCACCGTTGCCGCCGCCCTTGACGCCCTGGAAATAGTCGCCCTGAGAGGCCTGGATGTTGCCGAGGCCGGGGCCGCCGCGCATGACGTTGAGTATCACGCAGGGAAGCTGGGCGCCTGCACAGTAGGATATACCCTCCTGCTTAAGGCTGATGCCGGGGCTGGAGGAAGAGGTGATGGCGCGGGCGCCGGTACCGGCCGCACCGTAGATCATGTTGATAGCCGCGACCTCGCTCTCGGCCTGAAGGAAACATCCTCCGACCTCGGGCATGCGGGCGGACATGTACTCGGGTATCTCTGTCTGCGGGGTGATAGGATAGCCGAAGAAGAAACGTGCGCCGGCGCGGATCGCGGCTTCCGCAATAGCTTCGCTACCCTTCATAAGAGTCAATGCCATTTTGTTTTCCTCCTTATTCCTTCTCTATCCTGATCGCTATATCCGGGCAGGTGCGCGCACAGGATGCGCAGCCTATGCAGGCTTCAGGGTTAACTACTTCTGCGGGGTGATAGCCTTTCGCGTTGAGCTTCGACTTGGACAGCGCCAGTACGCCCTTGGGACATGCCCTTGCGCACAGGCCGCAGCCCTTGCAGACAAGCTCGTTGATCGTCACCTTAACCATGAGATAACCTCTTTTCTGTAAAATTTTTGCTATAACATCCGCTTTCGCGGGGCCCTACAAATTATTGCTCGTCCAAGCCCTTTATCCAGCTGTCCCAATCGCGGTGCATATATGTATCTATGGCGAGAGGCGTGCCGATATACTTGGGATCGTGACCCTCGGCCATAAAAATATCCAGCATCTCCTTGCGGCCGGATGTGTACATGACCGGGACTCCGGTTATCTGCGAGACCTCCTTTATCATCTCATAGCCGTCGCGCAGCTCATTAGGCGTGGTCATCTGGGCGAGGTTGGTGTTATTTATCATGCCGGTTATTTTCAGGCGGGAGTGTATCTGCATCTCCTCCTGAAGATGGATGATGCGCTCCACCGTTCCGGCGAGGGGACGGCGGATATTGACGACATTGAGCACCTCGAGCGAGCCGGGCTCAAGGTCGACAAAGTCCTGATGATAGCGGCCGAGCGCCGTGGAGCCGACGGCGTCGCCGCCGACGTCAAATACGACCGTGTCCCAATCCATATCGAATGCCGAGGCGACCTCGGCGGGGAGGGACAGCGTCTCGATACCGGAGCAGGCATAGTTCGGCGAGACGAGGCGTATCTCCTTCATCTCGGTCATTTTGCCGTGCTCGGTCAGGCGGAAGTAGGTATTGACCATGTCGAGGTCCAGCAGCTCCGTGCGGCCGCCCTTTGCCGCCGCATTTATCGCGAAGTTGAGCGCAAGCTCAGTCTTGCCGCTGCCGTAATTGCCGATAAGTACATAGACCTTTTTCATAGCGCGCCTCACTAATAATTCTCTAACGCCTATCATTCTATCACCGCGGGATATATGCGTCAATGAATAATAATGACGATTTTTGCCCCTCCGTTAATTGCAAAATGACGAAAAAATAATGCGTTTGCATTGGTTTCAGCGCACTATTGATTTTTAATTTTTATATTTGCTTTTATTTCAAGGAATTACATGCTGCAGGCCGGGGTATATGCGCAGAACGGACCCTCGACGTTGGAAAAAATCTGTGTCGAAAGTCCGTTTTTGTTGGTATCGTTAACTTTTTGTCTCGCTCACGAGCAGCGTTACCTCGCTGCCGCCGGCGTTGGCCACGCCGGCGCCGACCTGTATCTCGCCGGTGCTGCCGTCGGCCTTTGAGTACCGCACCATGCCGGCGCTCAGAGCACAGAGCATCGGAGCGTGACCGTGCAGGACCCCAACGGAGCCCGCCGCAGTGGGTAGGTTGACGTAGGAGACCATCGTATCAAGTGCGACGCCGTCAGCCGTGACGACGGAGAGATGAATCTTATCCTCCATGGCCGCCGCCTCAGAACGTGCCGCGCTTGGCGATGACGTCGTCTATGCTGCCGCAGAGCATGAACGCCTGCTCGGGCAGATCGTCCACCTCGCCGCCGAGTATCGCTTGGAAGCTTCGGATTGTATCCTCGAGCTTGACATACTTGCCGGGTACACCGGTGAAGTTTTCGGCAACGTGGAAGGGCTGGGACATGAAGCGCTGGATACGTCTCGCTCTCGCGACGGTAGCTCTGTCCTCCGCGCTCAGCTCGTCCATACCGAGGATGGCGATGATATCCTGAAGCTGCTTGTACTTTTCAAGCACGGCCTGGACCGCACGGGCAGTCTCATAGTGCTCCTTGCCGATGACGGCCGGGTCGAGGATGCGGGAAGTGGAATCCAGCGGATCGACCGCGGGGTAAATGCCCAGCTCCGAGATGGAACGGGACAGAACGGTGGTCGCATCCAGATGTGCGAATGCGGTGGCCGGAGCAGGGTCAGTCAGGTCGTCGGCCGGGACGTAAATGGCCTGAACGGAGGTGACGGAGCCGTTGCGGGTGGAGGTGATGCGCTCCTGCAGAGCGCCCATCTCGGTAGCCAGCGTCGGCTGGTAGCCGACGGCGGAGGGCATACGCCCAAGCAGTGCCGAGACCTCGGAGCCCGCCTGAGTAAATCTGAATATGTTGTCTATGAACAGCAGAACGTCCTGTCCGCTGCGGTCACGGAAGTCCTCCGCGATAGTCAGGCCGGAAAGCGGGACACGGAGTCTTGCTCCGGGCGGCTCGTTCATCTGACCGAATACCAAAGCGGTCTTGTTGATGACGCCGGACTCGTTCATTTCATTCCACAGGTCGTTACCCTCGCGGCTGCGCTCACCGACACCGGCAAACACGGAATAGCCGCCGTGCTCATATGCGATGTTGCGGATAAGCTCCATGATGAGCACCGTTTTGCCGACGCCTGCGCCGCCGAACAGACCTATCTTACCGCCGCGGGAATACGGGGCGAGCAGGTCGACTACCTTGATACCGGTCTCCAGGACCTCGGTGGAAGGGAGGATATCGGTAAAGGGTGGCGGGTCGCGGTGTATGGGCAGATGATGATCCGCATTCACGGGGCCCTTGCCGTCTATCGGGTCGCCGACGACGTTGAACATACGGCCAAGCGTCGCTTCGCCGACCGGCATGCTTATCGGAGCGCCGGTGTCCATCGCGTCAAGACCGCGTGAGATGCCGTCGGTCGACGAAAGCGCAATGCAGCGAACGGTGCTGTTGCCTATCTCCTGCACGACTTCAAGCGTGACCTTGCGCTCGGGCAGATCTATCTCGACCGCGTTATACAGATCCGGCAGCTTGCCGGAAGGAAAATGAACGTCAACTACCGGGCCTATTACTTTTTTTACTATGCCTCTTTCCATAGCTGAGCTCCTTACATGTTATTATTCAGCGCCGCCGCGCCGCCCGCTATCTCGGATATCTCCGTGGTTATCGCCGACTGGCGGGCATGGTTGAGCCGCAGACGCAGCTCGTCGAGCAGCTCGTCGGTATTGTCGGTCGCGGAGGTCATGGCGGTCATACGGGCGGTATGCTCGCCGGTCTTGGCCTCGAGCAGCACGGAAAGCATAGTGCTGTCGAGATAGAGCTGGGCAAGTCTGCCGAGCAGTTCCTCCGCGTCCGGCTCGAAGATATAGTCCCCGGCGGTCCCATCCGACTCGCCCGCGTCGACGGGCAGCAGCTGCATGCTCGTCGGCACCTGAGAGAGCGCGGATTTATAGTGCTCATACACCAGCACGACACGGTCGGCCTCGCCGCTGAGATATATATCCCGCAGGTAGGCCGCAAGCCTGCGTGCCTCGGCAGAGTCCGGCGTATCGCTTGCTGTGTCAAAGGTTTTTTTCACGGGGATGCCGGATGCTGCGATCACCTCGCGTCCCCATCGGCCGCTGACCACGAGGAAGCAATCCTTGCCTTCAGCCAGCTCCTCCAGATACTTTACGAGGGCGCTGTTATACATACCGCAAAGTCCGCGATTGCCGACAAGCAGCACATAGCAGGTCTTTTCGCCCTCACGGGGACAGAGCAGAGGGCTTTCCGCACCGGACGCGCTGGCCGCAACGTGCGCAAGCATACGCCGGCTCGTCTCCGCGAAGGGGCGCAAAGACGCCATGGAGTCCTGAGTTTTCCTCAGCTTGGAGGCCGCCACCATTTTCATGGATTTGGTTATCTGCCGGGTACTCTCAACGCTTTTTATGCGTGTTCTGATGGCGCGCATATTTGCCATGCGCTACGCCTCCCTTCTGCAAAATTTCATCTGAAATCCTTCTTGAACTCGACGATGACGGAGCGCAGCTTATCGAGCTGCTCGGCGCTGAGCTTCTTGCCGCTCATGACCTGATCCTTTATCTCGGGGTAATTTACATGGACGTTGTCAAGCAGCTCTTTCTCAAAGCGTGCAATGTCCTCAAGCTCAACATCGTCGGCATAGCCCTCGTTGGCCGCAAATATGGACACGACCTGGTCGGCGGCATCCATCGGTGCGAACTGCCCCTGCTTCAGAAGCTCGGTCATTCTGTCGCCGCGGTGCAGCGTATCGCGGGTAGCCTTATCAAGGTCGGAGCCGAACTGCGAGAAAGCAGCAAGCTCTCTGTACTGCGCGAGATCCATTCTCAGGCGGCCTGCCACCTGCTTCATTGCGCCGAGCTGCGCCGAGCCGCCGACACGCGACACGGACAGGCCGATGTTGATAGCGGGACGGACGCCGGAGTTGAAGAGATCGGTCTCGAGGAATATCTGGCCGTCGGTGATGGAGATGACGTTGGTCGGGATATAGGCCGAGATATCGCCCGCCTGCGTCTCGATGATGGGCAGGGCGGTCATGCTGCCGCCGCCGGCCTCCTTGCTGAGGCGTGCCGCACGCTCGAGAAGTCTGGAGTGCAGATAGAACACGTCGCCGGGGTATGCTTCACGTCCGGGCGGACGGTGGAGCAGCAGAGAAATCTCACGGTAAGCGACGGCCTGCTTCGACAGGTCGTCGTAAATTATCAGGACGTCCTTGCCGTTATACATGAAGTATTCGCCCATTGCGGCGCCGGAGTACGGCGCGATATAGAGCATAGGCGCGGGCTCGGACGCATTTGCGCAGACGACGATGGTATAGTCCATGGCGCCATGCTCGCGCAGCTTATTTACGAAGCTTGCCACGGTGGATTCCTTCTGGCCGACGGCAACGTAAATGCAGATAAGATCCTTGCCCTTCTGGTTAATGATGGTGTTGAGTGCTATTGCGGTCTTACCGGTCTGACGGTCGCCGATTATAAGCTCACGCTGGCCGCGGCCGATAGGAACAAGAGCGTCGATGGCCTTGATACCGGTCTGCATCGGGACGCTGACCGGCTGACGCATCAGCACGCTCGGCGCCGGGCTTTCAATGGCGCGGCTGCCGGAGGCGTGGATAACGCCCTTGCCGTCAACGGGGCGTCCGAGCGCGTCGACCACACGGCCGATAAGCGCTTCGCCCACGGGGACTTCGATTATCTTTCCGGTACGGCGAACCTCGTCGCCCTCCTGCACGTTCTCATAGCTGCCGAGCATGACGACGCCGACATTGTCCTTCTCCAGGTCCATGACAAGGCCGCGCAGACCGCCCGCAAACTCCAGCATTTCGCCGGCCATGACGTCCGACAGGCCGGAAACACGGCATATACCGTCCGACAGGCTGATGACTGTGCCGACCTGGAATGCATCGAGCCTGCTGCTCTCCTTATCGAGTCTGCCGCGCAGAGCCTCGGCAACATCTCCGTCGGGGACTGCATCGCTGACGATGCTGTTCCTGATGACATTCAGGCGATGGGCAAGACTGCCGTCATAAACGGTATCGCCCACCTGAAGTCTGAGTCCGCCGATGAGACTTGCGTCGACGTCGGTCTCAACATTGACCTCATCCTCGTCGAAGGCTGCGGCAATGATGTCGCGTATCTCGCTGACCGTCGACGGGTCAAGCGGCTCCTCCGACCACAGCACGGCATTGACTTCGCCCGTCTCATAGAGACGCACCCTATCCGCCGGTGTGACCTGTATGGCCGTTTTAAGCTCGGCCACGAATTTCTCGATCAGTGCGGCGCGGCGGGCGCTGTACTCAGGAGCACTCATAAGCTGTGCCGCAGCCTCGGTGATCTCTCCCGCTGCGGTGTTGGTCAGCTTGCGGCGCAGCTCATAATCTATCTGCTCCGCATCACTGCGCGCACCGGCGGCTATGTCCTTGGCAGACTTTTCATCCGCCATATGCGCAGCCTCACTGCTGCGCTGTGCGGTCTCCTTGGCCTTGGCAAGAATGGCTTCGCCCTGAGCGTCGCCGTCTGCACGGGCTTTATCGAGCCCCGCTCTGATATTTTCGGCCTTTTCCTTGGCCTGCTTCGCCTGTTCAAGCTCATCCGCGATACGGTCGCGGCGGCTCTTGAACATCTTGACGACCAGCTTCCAGCCGATGAAGTA
>CAKTNU010000077.1 GCA_934589325.1 uncultured Oscillospiraceae bacterium
GTATTGGCCATGCGCTCTATATCGTATTCGCCGCGGGACACCAGAAAACCGCGCTTTTTTGCCGCCTGCTCCAGCAGTTCAAAGCCGTTCATATCGGGATCCGGCGTAAATTTATAGCGTTCCTCTATCGCCTTCGGGTACATCTCGCGCAGGCGCAGCATAAAGTTTGCGCCCAGCGTCTCCTTATCCAGAACGTCGGCCTTTATTGCATTTGTGATAGCCAGCATCTCGCCGACCTCCTGACTGTCAAACTTCGGCCATAGTATGCCAGGAGTGTCAAGCAGATCAAGTCCCTGATCAATATTTATCCACTGCTTACCGCGTGTTACGCCGGGCTTGTCGCCCGCTATCGCCGCCTTGCGTCCGGCGACCTTATTGATGAATGTCGATTTCCCGACGTTCGGTATGCCGAGTATCATGACACGCAGCGGACGGCCGACCTGTCCCTTCGCCTCGTATGCAGCCAGCTTATCTTTCAAAAGCCTGCGAACAGCGGGAACAAAGCCGTTCACGCCCTTGCCCGTCCTTGCGTCGGTTTCAAGTATTGCAAGTCCCTGTGACTCAAAATACTTTCTCCAGCGTGCAGTCATCTGCGGGTCGGCAAGATCGACTCGGTTCAATATGATCAGCCGCGGCTTGCCGGCCGCGAGCCGGTCAATATCCGGATTCCGGCTGGAATATGGTATGCGGGCGTCAAGTATCTCGCACACGGCATCGACCAGCGCAACATTTTCCTCGATCATGCGCTGAGCCTTGGTCATGTGGCCGGGAAACCACTGGATATTCATTTTTTCAAAGCCGCTTCTATCCGTCATTTCACTGCTCCAAATTCGCTGAGCGGGTATATGACCATATATACCTTGCCGATTATCAGCCGCTCATCCACCATGCCGATACGTTTATCACGGCTGTCCGTTGACGCGTTGCGGTTGTCGCCCATGACGAATACACAGCCGTCAGGCACCGTCTGCGGGCCGATGAAGTCCAGCTTTTTATTGGTCGCTTCGGCAATATACGGCTCATCGATGGCCACACCGTCAACATAGACAATGCCGTTTGCAAAGTCTATATTCACGACCTGCCCCTCGGTCGCAATAACGCGCTTCACAAGCGCCTTCTCCGGGTCATACTCGTCTTTTTTGAACACGACGACATCGCCCTGCTTGGGCTTATAGAACAGATCCGATACCAGCATTTTGTCTCCGTTCTGGAGCGTCGGATTCATCGACGTGCCGCGCACGTCCACGACGCGGATAAAGAACACGAACATCATGACGCAGATTATCAGCGCACTTATCAGGCACTGTATCCAATCATATGTATCCTTGCGGGTATCTGTCACCTGAGTATCGCTTTCGCGGATATTTTTTTTGCTTCCCATGAATTTTCTCCTTTGCAGGATATTTCAATTTATTATTATACACCAGATCCGCCTGCATGTAAATGTTTATTGAAAAAACGGCTTCAGAATGATAATATGATGCTATACTTATATTTGGAGGCGCATCATGCCGAAGCTCAGCATCATCGTACCCGTATATAACGTTGAAAAATATCTGCCGAAATGCCTTGATTCGCTCGTCGGCGGCAGTGTGGATTATGAGATAATAGCCGTCAACGACGGCTCCCCGGACGGCTCTGCCGGGATATTGGCAGACTATGCCGCAAAATACCCTGAGCTTATCCGCGTCATCACGATCGAAAACAGCGGTGTCGGTCAGGCAAGAAATGTCGGTATCGACGCATCACACGGTGAATATCTTCTCTTTGTGGACAGTGACGACTATCTGATGCCCGGCGCCGTCGACAGTCTTGCTGCGCTGTGCGACGGCAGCTTTGATATTTGTCTGTTTGACTCCGTAACGGTAAATGAGAGCGGCAGCATACTGCGGCAGCTCCATGCCGTTGACCGCGAGATCGACAGCTGCTTTACGCTCGAAAGCTATCCGGAGCTCATGTTCACGGCTCCGGCGCCTTGGGGCAAGCTGTACCGCCGCGAATTGTTCACGGATACTGGGATCCGCTTCCCCGGCCGCGTCTGGTTCGAGGATCTCCGCACTACCGTCAAGCTGTACCCTAACGCGGAGCGTGTAAAATACGCCGGCGGTTTTTATTACAATTATTTTCAGCGCAGCAGCTCAATAACAAACACCAGCAAAATCGGCAAGAATATAGAGATAATCGACGCATTTGACGATCTTATCGCCTACTACAAGGCCAACGGCTGGTACGAAAAGTATAAGCAGGAGCTTGATTTTCTCGCGCTTAAGCACATTCTGCTTGCGGCCTCCGTCAGGGTAACGCTTGGTGATCCCGACTGTCCCCTGCTCGACACGCTGCTGGACTCGTTTCTGACTCGTTATCCGGACTATGCGTCAAATCCATATATTTCGACTCTCAGCGGCAGAGAAAGGCTGGTGCTGCATATGCTTCTGAAAAAGCAGCGCAAAGCGCTGAGAGCTATGTTCAGGGTGAATAACGCCATACGTGGAAAATTCAAATAATAATGATCTAATAATGATCGGCAGGGCACTCCCTGCCGATCATTATTGTCAAAAGAGCAATAGCTCCTTTGCCCCGTATTTTATAAGGCTTTCTTCAGTCTGAAAATGAACTGAGCCACATCCTCCATACCGTAGTAATTCAGGAACATGATGACCCTGCGCTTAAAGCTCTGTGTCTTGAAAACCGGGCTTTTAACCAGATTCGGTACCCGCTCGCGGACATAGCTGCGCATTTTTCTGATGACCGCCTTTTTCTCCGGGTTATCCTGCGCTGCTACACGGCTTATCGATGTCCAAAGCAGATGGATGAGCACGAGGTACTCCATTCTGTCTTCGCAGCCGTATTTATGCGCTTCGGCGGCAATATCGTCGAGCACCTTCAGCATATCCAGATTCTTTGCGGAATCGGTGTTATGCATTATAGAGCCGTCATGTATAACATAAAAATAGAGCGGCTCCCTGACGGACGCGATTTTTTCTGCCTTGAGCATCGCCTTTGAGACAAAGTCAAGGTCTTCATACCATACGCCGAGAGGATATCTCAGCTCGCCTATCACACTGCGAGTGAAGAGCTTGCTGCATGGCGAGCAGCTTGCGGTAAGCGGGTCGTTATTTATAACGCTCGTGCTGTCATATGGCTGCATGGAGCCGTCCGGATAGCACTGCATCGTATCGCACAGCACGATATCGGCATTGCTGCTCTCGATGGACTCAATGAGCTTTTCATACATATCGGGGGCGACATAGTCGTCCCCGTCAACAAACGCCAGGTATTTGCCCTGGGCCTTGCTTATGCCGAGATTTCTTGCACTTGCAACGCCGCCGTTTTCCTTTACGATGGGAACGATCTTATCCGGATATCGGGCGGCATAATCGTCTATTATTTTCTGCGAACCGTCGGGCGAGCCGTCGTTGACAACTATGATCTCATAGTCCGAAACCGTCTGATCTACAAGCGATCTAAGGCACTTGCCGAGATATTTTTCTACGTTATATACCGGAACAATAACACTCAGCTTCATTTCTCTTCCTCCGTGTTTTTCCTCTTCAGAGCACGCAGTGCCGACATATTTTCATAGTACAGCATTGCAAGCGTCACCGCAAGGTAGAACGACGCATTCGGTCTCCTCAGGAGAGCGCCGGAATACTGCGCAAGTCCAAGCTCCAATGTAAGTATCATGGCATAGCCCATATTGCGCATATTTATCGCCCCGCGGAAATCCTTTATCAGCCTCAGAAGGAAAATCGCCACAACAATAGCGATAAAGCCAATATACAGCGTGAGGCCTATATAGCCGTAATAATATTTTATTGCCGGCCAGTCGTTTTCAAGGTCGTATGTCAGTCCGCCGGACGTATTCATCTCGCTGTGCTGAAAGCCTACGAGCTTTGTAAGCGTATCGGTTTCACTCCAGACCAGCTCCGCATAGTTGCGCTTGAGCGTCCGCACATTCATGAGCGTACCCACATCATCGGTGTGGCCATACTGTCGGACTATCCTGAACATACCGAAACGCTCCCGCACATCCTCCGGGATGAAGTTTGCATACATGTCATGTATATACAGCTGCCACTCCGGAGTATTCTCCTCCGGGATGTCACTGCTGCCATTATGCAGTGACGGATATTTCATGTCGTAATACGCCTCATATTTTGTCTGTGTATATGCAACGTTCGCTTTTTCTGCATAGCAGGGGGTATAGCGATAAAAGACGATGCTGAGCACACAGACGGGCACGAGCAGTGCAAGCACCGCCGCATCACGGCGGTGCTCTCCCCTGTCCCCGTCAAGCCACGTCAGCACGATCATAGCCGAAGCGCATATGCAGAGGAGCAGAAGAGTAAGGTAGCACGCCTTTGTGCCGTTGGCGATAAGAAATACGGCGCTGCCGACGATCATCGTCAGCGTAAGATAAAGGGGTTTATTTTTGAGCGTATACAGCACAGAGAAAACCGCAAGCACCGAGAGAATGATGCTTGCTGAATTGCAGTTTATCTTTATTACCCATCCGGAGATCCCGATACCGTCCTGATAAGTCGGCGTTGCGGTCCCGGTAAGGGAGGAGGTCACAAGCGTAGCCATAAGGATCGCCGCGGCAATAAGCAGGCCATGCTCCGTTCTTTCTGCGCGCTGCTCATCTGTAATATACGCCATAAAGCACAGCGCCAGCACAGGCATCTGCGCCACACGCAGCATATAGGCGACATCCTCCGCCATGTCGTAGTCTCCGACGCGTATTCCGTTCAGAACATGGAGTGCGCAAAACACTCCGGCGATCAGCAGGGCTACCAGCAGCTTATATCTGCGTCTTCTGCACAGCTCAACCAGCATTATGAGCGGCAGAACGATCATAACGGCAAGACGTATTTTCCCTGCGGCAGTGCCGCTTGAATTCTGATCCCAGAACGCGAGGATATCCAGAAGCGGCTGCGATATGATGAGCAGGAACAGCCAGTTATTAAGGAAGAACCTTCTTAGCGAGACTGTATTGATTCGCATAGTCAGATGTTGCCCTCCAAAAGCTCAAACCACTTGCGCGAGACATTTTCCCGGGAAAAATCTTCGGCGCGGAGCAGCGCGGCACGGCTGAGCTCAGCCATAAGCTCCGGCTCATTTATAAGCTTGAGAAGATGCCCCGCAAAGTCATCGGCATCTCCGTCCGGGATCAGATATCCGTTCACGCCGTCGGTTATCGTTGCCCCGGGGCCAACACGAACGTCAAATGCAACGGACGGCAGGCCGCAGCTCATCGCCTCTACCAGAGCAAATGACAAGCCCTCGCTCTTTGAGGTGCTTGCATATATCGAGGCAGACAGCATCTCCCGCTCCACGCCCTCGGCAGAGAGGGCTCCGGTCAGCGTGACGCAGTCAGCAAGGTCAAGCTCTTTTATCAGCGCCTCAAGCGCACCGCGCTCCTCACCGTCTCCGATTATTTTCAGCTTCCAATCCGGCGCCTTTTCATGCACGGAGGCAAATATTTTTATCAGCCTGTCCATGCTCTTGACCGGCACAAGGCGGCCTACCGCAACTATCGTCTTTTCGCGCTGCTCGGGGATATTTCCCGGGTAATGCTCAAGGAAATTCGGTATGGCGGCAACAAGGGTATGCTTGTTATCCTTCATCACCCCGCGCACCTCGTCGGCAAGGCCGGGCGTCAGCAGAATAAAGGCGTCAAGCCCGTAATAATCGTCCCGGAAGCTTGCGAGCAGCTTTTTATCAAAGGCGTGATCCTGATGGAGCTGACCGATCTTAAAGACGGTCTTTCTGCCGTATTTAGAAAGGAAAACGTTGTGATCCGGACGGGTCGTGATGATGACGCCGTCGTCAATGGCTTTTATCGCGTCTATGACGGCTTTTTTCTTGTCGTGCAGTATTTTCACCGCACGGACGCTCTCCTGCGCAAAGCCGACAGCGTCACGGCGGCGCAGCGCGTCATGCCACTCGTCACGGTTCGGTGTATCCTTGAGCAGATACCGCACACGGACACGCTCATCTAACGGGAAAGCGGGGCCGCCCGGCATATCGTACACGGAGATTATCTCCACATCATAGCGCTCCGCAAACATATTCGCCATCTGACACACGGCCTTTTCAATGCCGCCGTATGCAAGATGAAGAGCAATTATACGAACAGTTTTCATATCATTTTTCTCCTGACCTGTTCCTGCCGCGGAATACAGTCGCGTTCAGCAGCTCTGCGGCCAGCGCATCCTTGGTGATTATCAGATACGCAGCATAC
Source organism: uncultured Oscillospiraceae bacterium (assembly GCA_934589325.1). Next base: position 6,245 of record CAKTNU010000077.1, read on the forward strand.
AGCGCGACGCATACCGCTATTATCACCGCAATATTAAGCCAATAGTTCATGTGCAGGCTTCGGATAAGCAGGGCCGTCGGAATAAATAATGCTGAGGCAGCAATATACCCGCAGCTCCGTCTTGAGAATATCCTGGAATCCACGCCGAGCTTCTTCACAGCATATATATGGCATGTGATGACAAACAGCATAATTGCAAGCGTGGTCGTCGCAAGGGATGTCATGACCGTAAAGCAGCCCAGCACGGCAAGAATAACATTCATGATGAGATTCACGACACCGAACAGCGCCAGCATTATCACCTGCTGCTTCTCCCGCGAATTGACGTACATTACGAGGTTATTCAATATCGACTGATATGACAGCGCGATACGGGATATCGCTGCGAGTATCAGCACCGGCCATGTATATGTGTACACATCGAGCGTGTACAGCTGCATTATCTCCTTGGCAAGCACTATAAAGCCGAAATTTATCGGGATAACGAGCGCAAGATATTTCTCCGCCGTCATTGCAAGCACCTGCTCATATTCGCCGCGCTTTCCTTCGCCGAGCAATGCCGAGGTCCTCGGTATGGCAACGTTTATCAGCGCCAGCGGAACGGCGGACACCATGCCGACCATATTTGTCGGAATGAAATATTCAGTAACGGCAATATCGCTCACCAGCGGCGAGAGCATGATCTTATCGAGCTGGAAATAGAATATATCGACATTTGCGATGATCAGAGAGACGACAAGGGGAAACAGGTGCTTTTTTATTTTAATGCCGCCGAAGTCAAAGTGCACGTCCTGACGGATCTTGATATAGCTCAGGATATTATTGACGAACACCGTCATCGAAATGACGATGGCATAGGGCACAACATCCTCCGGCTTGCGGACAAATATGAATATCGACGCCAGATAGCCGATACGGACAAGTATCGTCTTTATCATGATGAAGCGATAGTTTTCCTTCGCCTCGTTCGCAAACTCCACATAGAACATATTCGCCGCGAACTGTATAATAAATACAAGGTAGACGTATATCTCTATCTGTGTGCCCGAGCGCCAGAATGCGTAGCCGATGTACAGAGCCATTGCAAGGCCGTTTGAGACAATACCGATAAGGAACAGGCTCGTGAACAGCCGGTTCATAGCTGCCGGATCATCCCTGACACGGCTTATCTCACGCACACCGTAATTGTATATACCGAACGACGCAAGCGTGAGAATGACACTGAACTCTGTATAAACTCGGTTATATATGCCGTAAAGCTCCTCGCTCAGAAGTCCGTTGATATACGGTCCGACAAGCAGCGGCACAACAAGATTGAAAATATTCAAAAGAGCTTTATATATGCCGTTGCGTGTGAGTGATCTGTCCTGCATGGCTCGCCTTTCGTATCCTGTAATAATGTTCCGCAGTGATTGTTTATTTTACTATTTTTCTCCCTCAAAGTAAAGTGAACAATTCTTAAAATTGTGCCGCCGAAGATGGCACAGCAAACTAAAAAGCATCTTTCGACATATCGAAAGATGCTTTTTAATCGTTTTGCGGTACAATTTGCGCTTACAGGCGCTCCTTGACCTTTGCCTTCTTGCCCACGCGGTCACGCAGGTAGTACAGCTTTGCTCTGCGGACCTTGCCCTTGCGGACGGTGGTGACAGAGTCGATGGAGGGAGAGTGAACCGGGAAGACCTTCTCGCAGCCTACACCGTAGGAAATACGGCGGACGGTGATGGTCTCGTTGATGCCGCCATGCTTTTTGGCAATGATAGTGCCTTCAAAAGCCTGGGTACGCTCACGGTTGCCTTCCTTGACGCGAACCATGATGCGCACGGTATCGCCGACGTTCATTTCGGGCAGTTCTTT
>CAKTNU010000078.1 GCA_934589325.1 uncultured Oscillospiraceae bacterium
GTTCAGCACCGTCTCATCAGGCACACTCCGCCCCAGATGAGCGCTCCCGCAGCCACTATCCACCAAAACTCCGAGGGCAGGAGCAACGAAAGAATTATTACCAGCCCGAGTATAACCGCAAGCAGCCCCCAGAAGCCCTTCCCTCTGCAATTCAAAAAACCGCCCCCTACGTATTCGTCTTACTGACATTATACGCAGGAGGCGGCATAATAGACTTTTTTCTGCCTGTATTATCTTTATTTTTCCCAGAATTTATGCTGGGCGCACATATCGTACAGTCTAGTATATGAAAGGTACCGGCTTTTGCCTATTTCACCATCGGCGACGGCCCGAGTGACCGCACATCCGGGCTCACGCAGATGTGCACAGTCGCTGAACCTGCAGGAGCCTATGTATTTATCAAACTCCGGGAAATCAAACTGCAGCCGCTCTTTCGGGATGGTGCACATCATTTCGACCTCAAATGAGGCAAAACCCGGCGTATCGGCAATGAAACTGCCGTTCTCCAGCTCATACAGCTCGACGTGGCGCGTCGTATGCTTACCGCGGCCGAGCCTCTCACTCACCTCTGCAGTCTGAATATTTGCACCTGGTATCAAAGCATTGAGAATACTCGACTTTCCGACGCCGGAGTTTCCGGTAAAGGCCGATATTTTTCCACGCAAAAGAGCCTTGAGCTCATCAATACCGTCCCCTGTCATGGCGCTGGTGCGTATAACCGGAAATCCAGCAGAGGCAAAAATATCGTGCAACTCGTCCCCTGCGTCGACATCTGTCTTGTTCACGCATATCACGAGCTCACACCCTGCCTCGGCCGCGATAACTGAAACACGGTCGATCAAAAACGGATCCGTGACCGGGTTCGTATTCGCGGCAACAAAGACAAGAGTGTCAATATTGGCAACAGCTGGGCGAATAAACCAGTTACGCCGCGGCTCAACATGGTCAATGCGCCCTTTGCCGTTTGAGTCAAGACTGCACCTTACCCTATCGCCGACTAAGGGCGAGGTCCCGTCCAAGCGGAATTTTCCGCGTGCCTTACACTCGAGCAGTGCATCATCCGGCTGGGTACGAACATAGTAGAAGCCGCTTAGCGCCTTGACAATAACTCCGTCCGTCATGCACTCAGCCCTGCGGTCCGGCCGAAACGGTCAGGAATACCTTCGTATGCTCAGCAACACTTTCCGACGCGCTTATACTCTGGTCGATAACGGTTCCGGCCTCATAGTCGCTCACTACGCGTTCGGAACCGCCATAGCTCAGGTTGCTGCTCTCGATTTTGGATATCGCGCTGTCCTCAGTGCTGCCGACAAGATTCGGCATGGATACATATATTATCTCCGGCCCTGCACTGACCGTGATTGTCACCGTGTCGCCCGCGGCGGCAGACTCACCGGCAGCTGGGATAGTGGCAATAACATAGTCCTTCGTATAGCTGTCGGACGCGGCATTCTCTATTTCCACGTTGAAGCCCGCTGCGCGGAGATCACGCATTGCACTGCGGTAATCGGTATTTAAAACATTAGGAACAGTCATCTGGCTTGACCCGGCGTTGACTGTCAGGTCGACCTCAATGCCGGATGGCGTGACCATCATGCTGCGCCCGGCAGCCGGAGACTGAGACAGAACGATGCCGGGAGCCGCGGTATCATCAGAAACGTATATCACGTTGAATTTATACATTGAGCTAAGTTCGGTATTGTTCAAGATAGACTCGTAATCGCTGCCTTCAAAGTTTGGCAGTGCAATACGTTCCGCCGGTGAAAATACGTCCTTGAGCCAAAAATTCCATAGAAAGACGAAGAGCGCCACAGCCAGGACAAGCAGGCCAAAGGTACCGGACATAAAGCTGACAACTCCAGATCTGCGCCGGCGCAGTCTGTACTGCTCCTTGGACAGCTCCGTGCTGGAACGAACAGGCTTGACATCCGGATTTTCAAAGTCCGCCTCGTCCTCCTGCACGGCAGCAGGCGTGTGGATAAATGCCTCAAGATCGCCTAAAAGCTCATTTACGGACTGATAACGCTGGTTAAGATCCGCATTCATAGCCTTGAGCGTTATGCGTTCAAGCTCCAAGGGCACGTCGGGATTCTTGTCTCTCGGAAGGACCGGCTTTGCATTCATATGCTGCACCGCTATCTCACCGAGAGTATTGCCAACAAAAGGCAGCTCACCGGTCAGCATTTCATACATGACGACGCCGAGCGAGTATATGTCGCTGCGGGCATCCGGGCATTCACCGCGTGCCTGCTCCGGAGCGATGTAATGTATGGAGCCGATAGCCTCGCCATTATTTTCATACACTTCATTTTCAAGCGCCGCAATACCAAAATCGCCGACTTTGATGGTGCCGTCACGCAGGAGCATGATATTCTGTGGCTTTATATCGCGGTGTATTATACCGCGCTCATGCGCATGGGCAAGCGCCTTGCTTATCTGCTTTGTAAAGTGCACGACCTCTTTCCACGCAACAACGCCCTTCCGGTCCATGTACTGCTTGAGCGTTATGCCGTCTACCAGCTCCATGACTATGTATTCAACATTGTCATTATGGCTGACGTCGTACACGGCAACTATATTGGGGTGGGACAGCATCGCGACCGCATGGGATTCGGTGCAGAAGCGGCGGCGAAACTCTTCGTCGGCAGCCATTTCGTCGCGCATTATTTTGACCGCAACGTAGCGATTAAGCCTGTGGTCAAGCGCCCGATATACCACCGCCATGCCGCCCTCGCCTATTACCTCGAGTATCTCATAGCGCTCGTCGAGCATTTTGCCGATATAATTATCATTAGTATCCATTTGATTCTCCATTCAATGCCGTCACTTCATAACGGCGACGACCGTGACATTGTCCCTCGCGCCGCGAGCCAGCGCCTCGTTCATAAGGTCTCTGCACAGCATCTCCGGTTCCGGACTCAGCATGGCAAACTCCAAAATTTCCTGATCCGTTATGATGTTGGAAAGTCCATCCGAGCAGAAGAGTATGCAGTCTCCCAAGCGCATCGTCAGCTCAAAGCAGTCGGCCTCAACGTGCTCCTCGGAGCCGAGGGCACGGGTTATGACATTGCGCTGCGGGTGAGTACGCGCCTGTTCTTTGGTTATTGCGCCAAACTCTACGAGTTCTCCCACCAGCGAATGATCGCGTGTTATCTGGTATATACTGCCGTTTTTGCGTGAGATATGATATGCGCGACTGTCACCCACATTTATAATATAGGCTTTTCCTCCGTTTTTGATAACACCGCCGACGATAGTAGTACCCATGCCGTTATACGCCTCATCAAACTTGGAATAGGCGTAGGACACTCCGTTTGCCTCCTCACAGGCGTTTTTGAGCAGCGTCCTGTAATTCGACACGCTGTCGTTTCTGGAGGTGAGCTTGCCGTAGACATAGTCTACAAAGGCCTTGTTTGAGAGCTGGCTTGCAAGTCCGCCCGCTTTTGCGCCGCCCATACCGTCGCACAGCCCGATGATAAGGCAGTTTTTCGCCTCGCATTTTTCGATTATGAAGCTGTCCTGATTGTCTTTCCTGACGCTGCCCTTGTCTGTCAGACCAAAACTTTTCATCTTCCGTTCATTCCCTTTCACGGGTCTGCATTTTTCTGCGGAGCTGTCCGCAGGAAGCGTCCACGTCGCCGCCCAGCTTGCGCCGAACTGTGACGTTTACACCCTCGTCCTCAAGTATTTTTATAAACGCTTTCATATGCCCCGGTGTTGACGGAGCAAATTTGCGTTCTTCAACATGGTTGAGCGGAATGAGATTAACGTGTGCGCATACGGATCTCGCACGCTTTGCGAGCAGATGCGCATGATACTCCGTGTCGTTCACCCCATCTATCATCGCATATTCAAAGGATATCCTGCGCCCTGTCTTGTCATAATATCTCCGGCAGCAGCGCATCAGTTCCTCAACGCCGCGGCCGTTGTTGGCCGGCATTATCCTTGAGCGCGTCTCATCATCCGGCGCATGGAGTGAGACCGACAGCGTGAGCTGCAGATCGCGCTCTGCCAATGCATCAAACTTTTCCGTAATGCCGCAGGTAGACAATGATATATGCCGCATACCTATGTTCATGCCGTTGGGGTGATTGACGAGTTCCAGAAAGCGCATGACATTATCGAAATTATCCAGCGGCTCGCCTATGCCCATGAGAACGATATTCGATATCGGCTTGCCGGAATCCATTTGGGAAAACAGCACCTCATCCAGCATCTCCGACGGTTCGAGACAGCGCACAAGTCCGCCGATCGTCGACGCGCAGAACGCGCAGCCCTGCCGACAGCCTACCTGCGAGGATATGCAGACGGTATTGCCGTGCTTATAGCTCATGACAACAGTCTCCACAGCGTTTCCGTCGTACAGCTCCCAAAGGTATTTTATTGTACCGTCTATTTTTGAAACCTGCTTGCTGAGCACCTTAGGCTCATACAGCCGATGGCTTTCATCAAGCTTTTCGCGCAGTGACTTCGGCAGATTAGTCATTTTTTCAAAATCACGCACGCCCTCGTGGAGCCACTTGAATATCTGCCCGGCTCTGTATTTCGGTTCTCCAAGAGAAGCCAGCTCAGCCTCGATCTCGGCCGGCAGCATGGATAATATATCCTTTTTCATGCCCGTTTTTATCCTGTGTCCTATAATTTTCTGAGTTTTGCGGCAAAAAAGCCATCTGTCCCGTCAATATTCGGCCAAAAACAATGCATACCGTCAGGCGCCGAAATACCGCAGGTATCAATGCTCTCCAATCTGAAATCGGCATGCTTTTTGAGGAAATACGTAATATTGTCCTCATTTTCGGCACGCAGCACCGTACAGGTCGAGTACAGCAGTGTGCCGCCCGGAACTACATAATCTGCGAGATTATCCATAATATCGCGCTGTATCTCCGGAAGCGCGGCTATCTCTTCTGCCGTCTTGCCGCGTATCTCCGGCTTTTTCATTATTACGCCAAGTCCGGAGCACGGCACATCAGCAATGACAATATCAAATGCCCCTTCTAGCGCAGTATCGTGCCGCCGCGCATCCATTGCGGCAGTTTTTATTATGTCTATCCCAAGCCTCTGGGCACCGTCAGATACGAGCCTGAGCTTCTTTTCGTGTATATCGCATGCCATGATGCTGCCCTCGCCGTGCATTTTTATTGCAACTGCAAAGGATTTGCCCCCCGGAGCCGAGCACGCGTCAAGTACTCTCATCCCGGGCTTCGGCCCCGCGATCTCTACCGCAGTACGGGCCGCCCGGTCCTGAACATAGAACAGCCCCTCCGCAAAGCCCGGAAGCTCTGTCACGCTGCCGCCTTCAAGCGTCAGGCAGTCCGGCATGTACTCATTCTGCGTAAATCCGATTCCCGCCCGCAGAAGAGCTCGGCAATAGTCGCCGGCCGATACCTTCAAAGTATTCACCTGAATGGTAAGAGGTGCAGGGCGATTATTGCAGGCCAAAAAAGCTTCCGCAAAATCATAGCCGCGTTCCGTGATAATCCGTTCTGCAAGCCAAAGCGGGTGGCTGTATTTTATGCTCAGATATTCGGCGCTGCCTTTTCCGGGGACCTCCGGAAGAGAGCCGGCAAGTTTATTCTCGGCAATGCGGCGCAAAACTGCATTGCAAAGACCTGATGCCCTGGAAAGCCCGCATTTCTTACACAGCGCAACGGACTCATTGACGGCAGCCCTTGCGGGTATGCGGTCAAGGAAAAGTATCTGGTAAACGCCGAGCAGCATAATGTCATGCAGCTTCGGTTCCAGACGCTTCGGGCCGCCGCTGTAATATGCGCCGATATAAAAGTCGCACAGCGCAGAATTCTGCAGCACACCAAGGCATAAACGCGCCGCAAGCGACGCCTCGCGCTGATCAAGCGAATACTTCTTTATTATCCCGTCAATGCTGCTGCCTGACCAGGCGCCGTCTCTCCGGCAGCGCTCGAGCGCAGTCAGTGCCGCTTCCCTTGCGGTCATCAATATATCATCCTTTGACCTTTATAGTATGTCCGCGCAGAAAATCGGCCGCTTTCATGCGCTTTTTCCCGGGAGACTGAAGCTCCGTTATCAGCAGTGTTTCACCGCCCGCGCAGGCAATCTCAATGCCGTCTACACCGGCGCCGACAACTGTTCCCGGATCTGCGTCGCATTTATTTTTAGTGTAATCCGCCCCAAAAATGCGGTAGACCGTTCCGCCCAGCTCAGCTGTCGCTACCGGCCACGGCTGAAGGCCGTATATATGCTTCAAAACCATGCGCGGCGTGTTGTTCCAATCAATGGGGCAGATAGATTTATCGAGCATCCCAACATATGTTGCCTGTGAATGATCCTGCGGTATGCGCGGCGCGGTGCCGCGCTCAATATCATCAAGCGTTTTTATGAGCAGTTCCGCGCCCATGTCCATAAGCCGGTCAAACAGCTCACCAGCCGTTTCATACTCGCCTATCTCGGTCTCGGCTGTATATATAATGTCGCCTGCGTCCATATCATGGGCAAGATACATCGTAGTGACGCCTGTTGTCTTATCGCCGTTAAGCACCGACCACTGTATCGGCGCGGCTCCTCGATATTTCGGCAGCAGTGAGCCATGAACATTTATCGCGCCGTACTGCGGCACGGCAAGAATATCGTCCGGCAGTATCCGGCCATAGGCAACGACGACCAGAATGTCCGGCTGAAGCTGCTTTATGAGCTCCAGTGCAGTGCCGTCACGCATTTTCGCGGGCTGATACACAGGTATCCCGTGCTCCTGCGCCAGCTGTTTTACCGGCGAGGCGGCAAGCTCCATGCCGCGTCCCTTCGGTTTATCCGGCTGGGTGAACACTCCGACCACATCGCGCTTTTCATCTATCAACTTTTTCAGTGAGGCAGCCGCAAAGTCAGGCGTCCCCATAAAAACTATACGCATTATCAGTATTCTCCGCTTTCAAGCTCTTCCTCGGAGAGCATACGCTCGGCCTTTGAGGTAAAAACTATTCCGTCAAGATGGTCGATCTCATGGCAGAAGCAGCGTGCGGTCAGCCCGTCGCCCTCGACCTCGAACCATTTGCCATATCTGTCCTGTGCACGGACCTTGACATGCATCGGGCGCTTAACAAGTCCGTACTCACCGGGAACGCTGAGGCAGCCTTCGGCTCCCTCCTGCTCGCCGCTGGTCTCGATTATCTCAGGATTTATAAGCTCGATTATATATTCGTCCTCGCCCTCAGGTACGTTCGTCTCCAACACTATTACCGCACGGCGGAGCACACCTACCTGCGGCGCTGCAAGACCGACGCCGTTCGCGGTGCAGAGCGTCTCGGCCATATCATCAAGAAGCTGGTGCAGGCGCGGATTGAACTCCGTGACCTGACGCGATTTCTTATAAAGCCCAGGCTGTTCCTTGGTCAAAATATTTCTAAGTGCCATAATTACCCTCATTCTACCGGCGCATTATCCGCGAAAACGGATATGCCCTTGAATTTTTTATCTGTGCCGCACTCTCTCATTATCTCGGACAGCACTCTGCGTATCCACGGATTTGACGTGCAGCAAATATTTATCCTGTATCTGTATCTGTTATTTACCCTGACGACCGGCAGCGGAGCCGGACCGAGTATTTTTATATCCGGCTTCCCCTCACAGATGTTTTTCAGCCATTTGCTGAGATATGCACAGGCGATCTCCACCTGCTCCTCGACCATACCGGTCACGGTAAGCGAAAAAATGTCCTTGAACGGCGGCGCATCCTGTATCCGGCGAAGCTCTATCTCAGAGTCAAAAAACGACTCATAGTCCTGTTCGGCAGCATATCTTATCGTCTCGTTCTCAGGTGTAAAAGACTGTATAACGGCGCGGCCGGGCTTGTCTCCCCTGCCGCTGCGCCCGACGACCTGTGTGATAAGTGAAAATGTTCGCTCACCGGCACGGTAATCGCCGGCATACAGACTTTGGTCTGCGGATATTACCCCAACAAGGGTCACGTTTGGAAAATTCAACCCTTTGGTGACCATCTGGGTGCCGACCATTATAGGGATGTTCTCGTTTCGGAAGCGCTCAAAAAGCTTATCATGCGAGCCTGCCGGGGTGACCGTATCAGTA
>CAKTNU010000079.1 GCA_934589325.1 uncultured Oscillospiraceae bacterium
GTGTCGATGAGGAGGAGAAGAACTCTGTCGAGATAGTCAGCGGCCCATTCGTCCTCAACGTCCGCAACCGCACCCTTGAGAAAAACGGCCAGCGCCTCAAGCTCACGCAGATAGAATATCTCCTCATGAAGCTGTTCATGGAAAACCCCGGCAAGGCAATGAGCCGCGAGGATATCCTCTCCGCAGTCTGGGGCAGCGAGTTCGGCGGTGAGCTCAAGACCGTGGACGTCAACATCCGCCGCCTGCGCATAAAGATAGAGTCCGACCCGACCGAGCCCGAATACCTTACCACCGTCTGGGGCTACGGCTACAAGTGGGGCTATTGAGCCAAACGGCACAAAAATTCATCACTGCAAGAAAAACGGAAGTATTTTGAATGTTTAAAGACCTGAAAACTCAGCTTTTTGTATCCAGCATGGCGGCGATAGTCCTGCTGCTGCTCGCCGTGTGGTTCATCACAAGAGCGCTGTATATTCCGGCTATAATCATAATAGTGCTCATGTGCATTTTCCTTGTCGGGATAAACCTCTGGTTCTCGCTGTTCGTATCGGAGCCTATCGGAAAACTCACCGAGGCCGCCAGGCACATCGCGGCCGGCAGCTACGGCGTCAGGATTGAAAAATCCAGCGACAATGAACTTGGCCGTCTTACGGACGAGCTGAACAGCATGTCCGAAAAGGTCGCCGTGGCGGAAAAATCGCGCACAGAGTTCATCTCGCAGGTGTCGCACGAGCTGCGTACCCCGCTCACCGCGATAACCGGCTGGGCAGAGACTATTGCCTTCGACGAGGCCGTTCAGGGCGACTCGCTGCGCGGGATAAACATCATCTCCAAGGAGGCCGAGCGTCTGACCGGCATGGTGGCGGAGATGCTGGAGTTTACCCGCATACAGGACGGCCGCTTCAATCTCCGCGTCGAGCTTATCGACATTGCCGCAGAGCTTGAGGACGCGATATTCACCTACGGCGAGCTCATGCGTCAGGCCGGCATCGAGGTGAACTACACCCAGCCTCCCGCCGAGATACCGCTTATCCCCGGCGACCCGGAGCGGCTGAAGCAGGTGTTCCTGAACCTGCTCGACAACGCCGCCAAGCACGGCGGGGACGGCAAGAAGGTAGACGTCGCGCTCACCGCGGATTCCGACGGCGTACATATCAGCATCCGCGACTACGGCCGCGGCATCCCCGAGGGTGAGCTGCCGCACGTCAAGGAGAAGTTCTACAAGGGCAGCTCCAAGAACAGAGGCACCGGCATCGGCCTTGCCGTGTGCGACGAGATAATTACCCGCCACAGCGGAAAGCTGGAGATAGAAAATGCCGAGGGCGGCGGCTGTATAGCAAAGATAACTCTACCGCTTAACAATTAAGGAGAAAAAATGGCCAAAAACAAAGATTGCTCTTTCCGCACCTCGATAGGCGGTCAGGCGCTTATCGAAGGTATCCTCATGCGCGGCCCGAAAAAGCAGGCCATCGTCTGCCGCACGGCAGACGGGCTTGTCGAGAAGGTCGAGGAGCTCAAATTTATCAAGGACAGGTACCCTGTGCTCGGCTGGCCGCTCATCCGCGGCTGTGCGACATTTCTGGACTCCATGGTCAAGGGTATGCAGGCTCTGACCTATTCGGCGGAGCTCGTCCCCGTCGAGGAGCAGGAGCCGGACAAGCTCGATCAGTGGATAGAAAAGCACTTCCCGGCAGAGAAGGCGTCCAAGATAGTCATCGGGACGGCGGTCGTCCTCGGCATCGCGCTGGCACTGTTCCTGTTCATTTTCCTGCCGACACTGATAGTCGGCTTTATAAAGCCGCTTACTCAGAACCTCGTCGTCCGCAATCTCTCCGAGGGCGTGGTAAAGATAATTATTCTGCTGTGCTATATGCGCCTGTGCTGCTGCGTGAGCGATGTGAAGCGTCTGTTCTCATATCACGGCGCAGAGCACAAGACCATCTTCTGCTACGAGCACGGCAAGCCGCTCACCGTCGAGAACGTTCGCACGGAATCGCGCTTTCACCCCCGCTGCGGCACGAGCTTTCTGCTCGTCGTCGTAGTCGTCAGCATCCTTGTGAACTCCGTCGTCACGCTGACCAACAGCTTTGCCCGCATGGGCTGCCACCTGCTGCTCCTGCCCGTCGTGGTCGGGATAAGCTATGAGATAAACCGCTGGTGCGGCCGCCATGACAACTGGCTGTCTGCCGCTCTCTCCGCACCGGGAAAGTGGCTCCAGCGCCTGACGACCAACGAGCCGGACGACAGCATGATAGAATGTGCCATACGCGCAATGGAGCTTGTCATTCCCGAGGAAAAGGGCAGCGACGCGTGGTGATGCAGAATTGAGGAAAGCCGGATGAAAACTTATAACGACATTTATCTTGAGACCCGCAATGCCCTGCGCGCAAGCAATATCGAGGGCTACACGCTCGAGGCGCGGCTGCTGGTCGCGACTGCGGCAGGCAAAACCGTCTCTGAGCTGCTGCGGGATATCAATCTATACACCACCGCATCCATCGACGCCAAGGTGCGTGAGCTTACACAGCGCCGTCTCGCCGGAGAGCCGGTAGCGTACATCACGGGAGCTTGGGAGTTCTACGGCCTGCCCATGAGGGTCACGCCGGATGTTCTCATCCCCCGCATGGATACGGAGCTGCTGGTCAGCACCGCAAAGGAGCTGCTGCTGGGCCGCAAGATGGATGCAAGGATACTTGATCTGTGCTGCGGCAGCGGCTGCATCGCCTGTGCGCTCGGCCACGAGCTGCCGGCAACAAAGCTCGTCGCAGTCGACATCAGCGCAAACGCACTCGAGGTCGCAAGGGAGAATTTCGCTGCAAACCGTCTCGGTTCCCGTGCGATATGTATCCAGGCAGACGCCACCTCCTCTCCTCCTATGAGCATCGGCCATTTCGACATGATAGTGTCGAACCCGCCATACATCGCAAGCCGCGAAATAATAACGCTCGACCCCTCCGTCCGCGACTATGAGCCAATATGGGCGCTCGACGGCGGCGAGGACGGGTATCGATTCTACAAAGCGATAATCAAATATTGGAAGAGTCTGCTCCGTCCCGGCGGATTCCTGCTGTTCGAGGTCGGCGAGGGGCAGGCCGCGACAGTCAAGGATATGCTTAGCTCCGCCGGCTTCCGCGCTGTCGGTTCCCGCCTCGATACGCTGAATATCGAGCGCGTAGTGATCGGCAAAATATAAGGCTCCGCAGACCATATCAACAGGCAGCGGCATTGGAGGGACATGTATTCAATGAAAAACAATCCTATATCCGCGCTCATTCACGGAATAATAAATGTGCTTCTGCCCATTGTCCCTATCCTTATGCATATTGGTGTATTCGGTGCCGCGGAAAACGCCTGGCAATATATCTGGCTCATTTTTGCCGCGCAGGTGATCCCGCCCCTGTCTGCGCTTGCAGGGATCATTATTGCTGGTATCCAGCTGAAAAAGAACTCCGCATCCACCGTCAGGATCGGCCTGCTGCTGTCCTGCTGCGGACTCGCAATGTACATTATCTTCAGATTCATACTGAAAATATGATATGATCAAACAGGAACTATGAGCAAATTTACTATAACGAAGGAGAGCTACACATGGCTGAAAAGAAAAAAACCGTCGCAGTCGCGGCGCCCGTGACCGATAAGAAAAAGGCTCTTGAGACCGCCATTGCCCGCATAGAAAAAGACTACGGCAAGGGCACCATAATGCGTCTCGGCGACGATATTCCCGTAAATGTTGAGGCACTGTCAACCGGTTCGCTCTCCCTTGACCTGGCACTCGGCATAGGCGGTGTCCCTCGCGGACGTATCGTTGAGATATACGGCCCCGAGGCTTCAGGTAAGACCACTCTTGCGCTGCACGTCGTTGCCTCCGCTCAGAAAAGCGGCGGCGAAGCGGCGTATATCGATGTTGAGCACGCACTTGAGCCTGCCTACGCCCGCGCTCTCGGCGTCGATATAGACAGTCTCCTCATCTCTCAGCCGGACACCGGTGAGCAGGCTCTCGACATTGCCGAGTCTCTCGTCCGCTCCGGTGCGATAGACGTGCTGGTCATCGACTCCGTCGCCGCACTCATTCCCCGCGTTGAACTCGAGGGCGAGGTAGGCGACACCGTAGTCGGCGCGCTGGCGCGTCTCATGTCGCAGGCAATGCGCCGTCTGGCCGGTGCAATAAGCAAGAATAACTGCACCGTCATCTTCATCAACCAGCTCCGTCAGAAGATAGGCGTCATGTACGGCAACCCCGAGACGACGCCGGGCGGCCTCGCACTGAAGTACTACGCTTCCGTCCGCATCGATGTGCGCCGTATAGAAACGCTGAAAAACGGCACCGAGATGATAGGCAACCGCACCCGTGCCAAGGTCGTCAAGAACAAGGTCGCTCCTCCCTTCCGTGAGGCTGAGTTCGACATCATGTACGGCGAGGGCATCTCCAAGATAGGCGAGATAGTCGACCTCGGCGTCAAGCTGGAGATAATAGACAAGGCCGGTGCCTGGTTCACCGTTGACGGTCAGCGCGTACAGGGCCGTGACGCGGTCAAGGAGTATCTGCGCCAGAACCCCGATGTGTGCGACAAGATAGAGCAGGAGATACGTGCAAACTCCTTCAAGCTCATGAGTCCGCAGGCGCGTAAGGCAGCTCAGGTCTCCGGCCGCGCCGTAGACATCACCGCAGCGGACTTTGACGAGGGCTGATAGATCATGACTGTGACCGCTCTGCGGCAGACCTCCGCCGACCGCATCACGGCTGTGCTCGACGAGGCGGAGGAGATAAAGACCACTCTCGGTGTCGTGACCGAGCATCGGCTCTACACCGGCGCAGAGCTTGACGGCAAGGCCGCTGAAGCGTTCCGCCGCGACTCCGCCCGCGCTCTTGCGCGGGACAGAGCCATTACGATGGTATCCCGCAGGATGTATTCCCGCAGGGAGCTGCGCGACAAGCTCATCCAGAAGGGCGAGGATGCCGATTCCGCCGAATACTGCGCCGACTGGCTCGCCGAACGCGGCTTCATAAACGACGAGGTCTACGCTTCCGCCGTCGTGCGGCATTACGCGGCGAAGAATCTCGGCGCGGGGCGCATAAAGATGGAGCTCAGCCGCCGCGGGATAAGCCGTGAGCTATGGGATGCGGCACTCGCCGAGATGCCGGAGGCAGACGATGGGCTCGAGCGCTATCTCCGCCTGCATCTGCCTGATCCGCACGATCTCACCGCCTCCCGCAAGGTCGGCGCGGCGCTGTACCGCCGCGGCTACGCGTGGGACGATATCCGCGCCGCGATAGACCGCTATACTGCACAATACGAGGAAATCCAATGAAAACATTTGCCATGATATCCCTTGGCTGCGCCAAAAATCTGGTCAACAGCGAGCAGATGCTCTATCTCATGAGTGAGGCAGGCTACGAGCTCGTCCCTGACCCCGAGGGCGCAGACCTTGCAATAGTCAACACCTGCGGCTTTATCGACGCCGCAAAATCCGAAGCCATTGACAATATCCTTGAGATGGCTGAGCTCAAAAAATCGGGTAAGCTCGGCGGCCTGATAGTCACCGGCTGTCTTGCCGAGCGCTACAAGAGCTCCATTCTCAGCGAGCTGCCCGAGATAGACGCAGTACTCGGCGTCGGCAGCTTCGGCGACATCGTCGCCGCGGCAAACACCGTATGCGAGGGGCGCAGCGTCAGTCTTTTCGGCAGCAACAGCGCCGCTGTAGACGAGATACCCCGCGTAGTTTCCACCGGCCCGGGCTGGGCGTATCTGCGCATTGCAGAGGGCTGCGACAATTTCTGTGCCTTCTGTGCCATCCCGTACATACGCGGCCGCTACCGCTCGCGTCCGATCGAAAATATCATCGATGAGGCGAAGGAGCTTGCGGATCACGGCGTCAAGGAGCTTATCGTCATCGCTCAGGACATCACGCGCTACGGTACGGACATCTACGGCAGGCGCAGCCTCGCCCGGCTGTGCCGCGAGCTTGCGAACATTGACGGTGTCGAGTGGATACGCCTGCACTACCTCTATCCCGACCAGTTTGACGACGAGCTGATCGACGAGATAGCGTCTAACGACAAGGTGGTCAAGTACCTCGATATTCCCATCCAGCATATCAACAACGCCATCCTGAAGCGTATGAACCGCCGCGGCACCGGCGATGAGATACGCGCCCTGTTCAGCACTCTGCGCGAGCGTATCCCCGGCCTTGTTCTGCGCACGAGCCTTATTGCGGGTCTGCCCGGCGAAGGCGAAGCGGAATTTGAGGAGCTGTGCGAATATCTGCGCGAGGCACGCATAGAGCGCGTCGGCGTGTTCCCCTTCTCTCCCGAAGAGGGCACCCCGGCAGCTAAGATGGAGCATGTGGATGAGGACGAGGCGCGCCGCCGGGCCGATCTCATAATGCAGCTGCAGGCCCCGATAATGGACGATTTCTGCCAGAGCTTTGTCGGCAAAACTATACGTGTGCTCTGTGTCGGCTATGACGAGGAGCTTCAGCGCTGTGTCGGCCGCAGCTATGCCGACTCCCCGGATATAGACGGCCTTGTCTACTTTACCGGCCGCTGCCCAGAGGGTGAAATGACCGACGTTCTCATAAGCGGCGCCGACGACGGTATGCTGATCGGCGACGAGATATAAAAGAGGTGTGAGCATGAATACAACCGCAAACAAGATAACTATGTTCCGCATTGCCCTTATCCCGGTATTCCTTGTTCTGGCCTACCTGGGCTATAGGTATTGGGCGCTCGCAGTTTACATAATTGCGTGTCTGTCCGATGTGGTCGACGGCTATATCGCCAGGCACTACAATCAGGTGTCAAACTTCGGCAAATTTGTTGACCCCCTGGCTGATAAAATGCTGGTGCTGTCGGCAATGTGCTTTTTCATCGACAACAGCCAGATGCCCGGCTGGGCAGTCGCGATAGTGCTGTTCCGCGAATTTGCGGTGTCCGGTCTTCGGCTGATCGCTGTTGAGCAGAACCGCGTCATAGCCGCCGCCCGCTCCGGCAAGATTAAAACCGGCTGCACTATGGTCGGACTCGGCGCGATGCTCGTGTTCGGTCAGCAGTACCCGGCAGTCGACCTTGTGTGCTATATTCTTATAATAGTGACCACAGTATATTCCGGCGTTGAATACTTCGTCGTCAACCGCGACGTGTTCAAGGCACATTCCTGAGAGGACATTTGGAGGACAGAGGACATATGAAGCTATACAATTCCGCAACCAGACAGCGCGAGGAGTTCGTTCCGAACCATCCCGACATTGTGAAGATGTACACCTGCGGCCCCACGGTCTATCATTTTGCCCATATCGGCAATCTCCGCTCCTACATCATGGAGGACATTCTGGAGAAGTACCTACGCTATCTCGGCTACAATGTCAAGCGCGTCATGAACATCACCGACGTCGGTCACCTCACGTCGGATGCCGACGAGGGCGAGGACAAGATGCTCAAGGGCGCAAAGCGTGAGCACAAAACCGTCATGGAGATAGCGCAGTTCTACACCGACGCTTTCTTTGCAGACTGCGCCAAGCTCAATATCAAGACCCCCGACGTCGTCGAGCCCGCAACCCACTGCATCGACGAGTATATAAAGATAATCTCCAAGCTCATGGACACCGGGTACGCTTACTTTGCCGGCGGCAACGTGTATTTCGATACCTCGAAGCTCGAAAAGTATTACGTTTTTAATGACTTCAACGAGGAGGACCTCGCAGTCGGCGTGCGCGAGGGTGTCGAGGAAGACAGCAACAAGCGCAATAAGAACGACTTCGTCCTGTGGTTCACCAAGTCCAAGTTCGAGGATCAGGCGCTCAAATGGGACTCCCCGTGGGGCGTCGGCTACCCCGGCTGGCACATCGAGTGCTCCGGCATCTCGATGAAGCATCTCGGCGAGGATCTGGACATCCACTGCGGCGGCATCGACAATGCGTTCCCGCACCACACCAACGAAATAGCGCAGTCCGAAGCCTACCTCGGCCACAAATGGTGCAATTACTGGATGCATGTGCTGCATCTCAATACCAGC
>CAKTNU010000080.1 GCA_934589325.1 uncultured Oscillospiraceae bacterium
CATAAATGCGTTAGCTATTAAGATTTACTTTGCGGCCTTTGCCATCTCGCACAGAGCGGTGAAAGCGGCAGGATCGTGAATAGCGGTCTCGGAGAGCATCTTGCGGTTCATATCGACACCGGCGAGCTTCAGACCGTGCATGAAGGTGGAATAGTTCATGCCGTTCATCTTGCAGGCTGCGCTGATACGGGTGATCCACAGCTGACGGAAATCTCTCTTCTTCTGCTTGCGGCCGACGTATGCGTAACGACCAGACTTCATCAGCTGCTCGTTGGCCATCTTATAGTGACGGGACTTATTTCCCCAATAACCCTTTGCAAGGCCGAGAATCTTGCTTCTGTGCTTGCGGGTCATCATTGCGCCTTTAACTCTTGCCATTTGATTATCCTCCTATTTAACGACTATCCTTATTTGTAAGGAATCATTTTCTTGATGGTTGCTTCGTTGGTGACGTCCGCATAGGCCTCGCTGCGCAGACGGCGGCAACGCTTGGTGTCCTTCTTGGTGAGGATATGGCTCTTGAAAGCATGTGCGCGTTTTACCTTACCGGTCTTGGTGAGATTGAATCTCTTCTTGGCACCGCTATGGGTTTTCAGTTTGGGCATGATATTTTCTCCTTCCGTAACTGGGTTTAACAGGATGACCTGTCGTGAACTAAATCATTCTTCCGCAGCAGGCGCGGGTTTGGGTGCTTTGGGCTTTGCGGGCTTTTTCGGCGGGGTGACGGGCTTCGGAGAGAGGAAGATAGACATGTTCCTTCCCTCGAGCTTCGGGGCTTTGTCGAGGACGGCGATCTCTGCGCACTTGTCGGCGTAGTCCCGCAAAAGCACCTCACCTATCTCGGTATGAGCCATCTCTCTGCCGCGGAAGCGCACAGAGACCTTGACACGGTCGCCGTCGGAGAGGAACTTCTGCCCGTTGCGGAGCTTCGTGTTAAAGTCGTTGGTGTCGATACCGGGAGACATACGGATCTCCTTGATCTCAATGACACGCTGGTTCTTCTTGGCTTCCTTTTCCTTCTTTGTCTGTTCAAAGCGGAACTTGCCGTAGTCCATTATCTTGCAGACAGGGGGATTAGAGCCCGGAGCGATCTTGACAAGGTCAAGCTCCTTCTCCTCGGCTATCTTGAGCGCCGCCGCTGCGGACATAATGCCGAGCTGCTCGCCTTCGCTGCCGATCAAGCGTACTTCTTTATCAAGGATATCTTCGTTGATCTGATGAGTTGTGTTTGCGATTGCGATTCACCTCCACGGAAAATAAAAAGCGCGGACGCACAGCATCCGCACATAAAAACAACATTCTGACCCCAAGGGGCTGCTGCTCTTATTGACCTCGGCTGGCCAGATGCCGCCGGGTGAGGCCGGAGATGCCGTACCTTCTTTGTTTTAGCTTGATTACTATACCAGTAAAAGCGCGAAATGTCAACAGTTTTTTGGATTTTTTCTGAATGATTTTATGCTTCCCCGCGGATAAATATACCTGCCGCGGGGAAAATATGCATGTGGACGGGACAGCCGCCGGCATACCGCATTGCTGCGCCGTCATTCCGAGGCGGCCGCAGCGCATAAACGCGCATTTCTCTTGGGAGCTGATACGATGGAAATTATCGCGGTATATATAACCGGCGGGCTTATATACGGTCTTATTGAGCTCGTCTGGCGCGGGTGGACGCACTGGTCTATGCTGCTGTGCGGCGGGGCATGCTTTGCGCTGATGTACCGCATCAGCCTATCCGCGCTGCCATTCCCGGGAAAATGCCTCGCAAGCGCCTGTGTCATAACCGCGGTCGAATTCGTCACGGGCTGTCTGGTAAACATCATCCTGAAATGGCAGGTCTGGGACTATTCGGCACTGCCCGGTAACCTGATGGGGCAGATATGCCCGCAGTTTTTCCTGCTGTGGCTTCTTTTATCGATCCCCGGGCTCGGACTGTGCAGGCTTCTGTCTACAGCTCTGCGATGATCTCCCGGCGCTTGGCCTCGAACTCGTCATAGCTTATAAGCCCTGAATCGTAGAGCTCCTGCAGCTTCTGCAGGCGGCTCTTCGCATCGTCCGGCTGTGCGTCGGACTCTATCGTTATCTCGGGTCCTACATACTTCTTCCCGAAGGCCGAATATATCCCATAGCCGCACATCGCGGCGGCCATCAGCGTCCACAGTATGCCGAACGCGCCGAAGGTCGGGATGGCCACGAATATGCCGAGCAGCACGAATATACCGCCGCACACCGCGCCCATGACTCCGTTGGCCTTGCCGGGGCGTTTGGTAACGCGGTATTTTTTTCCGCCGTTGAGATCGTCCATCATGGCATCAATAATTCTCGTTCGGCGCGCCCTCCGCCTTCTCAAGCTCCATTGCGAGCTTGACGACGCGGCTGGTGCCCAGCCTGTCTGCCCCGAGATTTATAAAATCCTCGGCATCCTGAAGCGAGGATATACCGCCGGCAGCCTTGACCTTCACGGTCGGCGGGCACTCGCGGCGCATCAGCTCAACATCCTCACGGGTAGCGCCGCCCTTGGAAAATCCGGTAGAGGTCTTGATAAAGTCGGCTCCACATTCGGAAACTATATGGCAAAGCCTGACCTTCTCGTCCTCGGTCAGCAGGCAGCACTCGATTATGACCTTGAGTATATGCCCGCGGGTGACCTCGCGCACGGCACTGATATCACGGGCCACATCGTCCCAGCAGCCGTCCTTGACCATGGAGACGTTTATGACCATGTCTATCTCGTCCGCTCCGTTGCGCACGGCGTCGGACGCCTCGAACGCCTTGGCCGCGGTGGTCATGTATCCGTTCGGGAAGCCGATGACGGTGCATATCGCGAGCTTGCTGCCGACATAACGGCGCGCACCCGCAACATGGCAGGGCGGGATGCAGACACTGGCGCAGTTATACTTTATCGCCTGGTCGCAGAGTCTGCGTATCTCGTCGCTGGTGCAGTCGACACGAAGCAGGGTATGGTCGCATTTTTCAAGTATTTCTTTTATATCCATGATTACTCTCCTTGCTTTGATTTTCTCTCATTATATATGCTTTTGCCGTCATATTCAAGTGCAGTATGTGAATAGATTTAAACATCTCAACGAAAAGGACGGTTTCGGAATGGACATGAACACCGAAAATAACTGCACGCGGCTCGTCGGCGTAATGGCCGGGCGGCCCGTTTTTTCTCACACGGCACGCGGAGAGGACTTTTTCAGCTTCCCGCTGGAGGTTGTGAGGCTGTCCGGCGCGTCCGACAGCATAAATATCGTAGTACGGCAGGAGCAGCTTGCCGCGCTTGAGGCCGGGGAACAGGAAAAGCTCTGCGTCGTCGGCCAGCTGCGTACCTTCAACAATCGCCGCGGTACAGGAGCAAAGCTCGTGATAACGGTATTCGCAAAGGAGCTGTTTTTCTGCGATGAGCCGGACTGCAACGAGGTATATCTGCGCGGCACGCTCTGCAAGCCGCCGAATCTGCGCACGACGCCTATGGGCCGCGACATCTGCGACCTGATGCTGGCCGTGAACCGGCACTACGGGCGCTCAGACTATCTGCCCTGCATATGCTGGGGACCGAGGGCTCGCATGGCCGCGCAGTGGGGCGTCGGTACGATGCTGCGTCTGGAAGGGCGCATACAAAGCCGGCGCTACATAAAAGTCAGCGAGGACGGCGCGGAGGAGCGCACCGCCTTTGAGGTCTCCGCCTCAGAGGTCGAAGAGCTTGACGCCGCCATAAAAGTATGAGAGCCGGGACGAACGCTTCGTTCGTCCCGGCTATTCTTCCCGGCAGATCAGCTTTTAGCTCACGCCAGCATCTGCTTGAGCTGCTCGATGGTCTGCAGGCCGACGCGCATATCCTTTACCTTGCCGCCGTCGGTGGCAAGCAGAGTCGGGATGCTCATTATGCCGAGCTTCTGGGCGAGATTCGGGTTCTCGTCCACGTCGACCTTAAATATCTTCACCGTGCCGCCAAGCTCCCCGTCCAGCTTCTCAAGTATGGGTGCCTGCATACGGCAGGGGCCGCACCAAGTCGCCCAGAAGTCTACAAGGCATTTGCCCTCGGCAAGTGCGGATTCAAAATTTTCCTCATTCAGATGTTCTATAGCCATAATATTTATCCTTTCTTATTTAATCTATCAACATATTCGCAGGCGCTCAGCGCGGCGATGTTGCCCTCGCCGACAGCCTTTGCCGCCTGATACGGCTTTCCGGTACAGTCTCCGGCCGCGAACACACCGGGGATACTTGCCGCCATATTCCGGTCCACCGCTATCGCCGCGCCGCTGCGCTCAAGCCCCGGCATAAGATTTGCGACAGAGACCGTATCTTTTATTATGAACACTCCGTCGACCGGATATGTCTCCCCGCCGCAGACTACCGCCTCGGTGCGGAGCGTGCCCCGTATCTCATAGCGCGCCGCCTCCGGAAATGCCAGCACGCTGCAGCCGATACCGCGCAGGAAGTCCGCATCTCTCTCAGCTTCCTCATTGCTGCCAATGAGGGCGACGGTCTTGCCGCGATAGAGCATCCCGTCGCAGGTCGCACAGTAGCTGACGCCGCGGCCGAGAAACTCCGCCTCTCCGGGATACAGCTTTTCCCGGGTAATACCCAGAGCCAGTATCAATGCGCGGGACTCATAAAAATCGCTGCCGACCGCAACGCCGAAGCTGTCCCCCATCGGCACCGCCGACAGTACACGCCCCGTAATTATCTCCGCGCCGCTGCTCTCAAGCTGTGCACGGAACATGCGCGCCATCTCCGCACCGGAAACGTCCGGCATGCCGGGATAATTGCTCATGCGCTCCGCCTTA
Source organism: uncultured Oscillospiraceae bacterium (assembly GCA_934589325.1). The sequence goes on from CAKTNU010000080.1 coordinate 4,794, forward strand.
TACATGCCCGATGTCTCCACGGGATTTGCGGCTACCGCAACGGTCTTGCCGCGGCTGCGCACAGTCAGTGCCGCGGACGTCCCCGCCGCGCCGCCGCCGACGACGATCACATCATACATTGGTCATCACTTCGCTTTCTGATATGATTATATCCAATTCGTCCTGTCAAGTCAATTTATATATCTTAATTTTACCTGCCCTCCGTATTTTATGCTTGCTTATATTCCATCCCTCTGTTATAATTGATTATAGTCAAGAGTAAAGTCGTTTCTATGACCATGTCTTTTAAAAAAGGAGAATCACATGAAAAAGAAAATCCTTGCGATCCTCATCCTGGCGGCAATGCTCGTCTGCCTGCTGCCCACAGCCGCGTTCGCGGTAAAGCCGGGCGATAAGCTGCCTTATTCGTATTTCTGCGACGCGTGCGGTCAAACTGCTCTGCATATGTATCTGGACGGATATACGAAGGGCACGTATAATGCCAGCTTTGGCGACTACTTTCACATTATACATGGGCATGACGATTGGGACCATAAGATCGATAGTGACCAGCGCTGCTTTAGGCCCCAATTTGGCGATTACACCATCGAATACGCTCAGCTCTCGGCCTCAAGCGGTCAGGATCCCGCCCGCTATCACAAGGCAACCTGCGTCTGCGGACTCTCCTTAAATAAGGAGCACAACTATTCGGAATACCAGTCCGGCAAGCGTACCTGCTCCGACTGCGGCTATGTGCAGACCTGCGACCACAGCGGCAACACCAATCCAAACTGTTATGACACCACCTGCTCTGTCTGCGGAGGCACTGTCCCCGGCACAGGCGGACACACCCGCGCACAGTTCAAGCACGATGAGCGCGGCCACTGGGCATATTGCTCCAAGTGCGACACCATTCTCGGCAGAGTGCTTGCGCACACGTGGGACGGCGGCGTCGTCACCGATCCCGGCACCTGCCTCACCTCCGGTACGCTGAAGTACACCTGCACCGCCTGCGGTGAGACCAAGACCGAGAGTATCACCGGTGAGCACGACTACAAGGATGCGCACGACGCTGACCGCCACTATAAGGAGTGCAGCATCTGCGGCAATAAGATAAGCAGCGAAGCGCACATATGGGATGATGGCGTCGTCACCGACCCCGGCACCTGCATCGTTCCCGGCTCCATAAAGTACACCTGCACCGTCTGCAGCGAGACCAGGACCGAAAGCATCATGGGTGAGCACGACTACAAGGATGCGTATGATCAGACCAGTCACTATAAAGAATGCAGCATCTGCGAAGATAAGATAGACGTTGAGGCTCATAAATGGGACGACGGAGTTGTCACTCAGGAGCCGACTTGCCTTGTCTCCGGCATAATCGAGTACACCTGTACCGTCTGCAGTGCCAAGAACTGCGACGATCTGGAGGGCGACCACGATTATAAGGATGCGCATGATGCGGATAATCACTATAAGGAGTGCAGCCTCTGCGGAGATAAGAAAGACATCGAAGCGCACATATGGGATGAGGGCGTTGTAACCGATCCCGGCACCTGCGTCACTCCCGGCTCTGTAAAGTACACCTGCACTGTCTGCAGCGAGACCAAGACCGAAAGCATCACCGGCGATCATGATTATAAGGATGCACATGATGCCGACAGCCACTATCAGGAGTGCGGCCTCTGCGGAGATAAGAAAGACGTTGAGGCTCATAAATTTGTCTGGAAGATCGACCGTGAGGCAACGACCAAGACCGAGGGCGAGAAGCACGAGGAGTGCAACGTCTGCGGATACGGAAAAGAGCATGTCAGCATACCGAAGCTCACGCCGGACGAAAAACCCCGCACCGGAGATGCATCGCTCGTGTGGCTCGTGCTGCTTGCAGTCAGCGGCAGCGGCGCGGTATTAACATTTGGCATCAAGCGCCGGAAAGCGTAAAAAAAGCACTTAGCGCTATTGCACAGGTAATTTTTCTCTGATATAATTGATTAGAAAAGTCAACTTATTCAGGGAGGTATCCGATGCCGAAGGGACTACAGCCTAAGGGTCTTGCCCGGCGGGACAAAATGCTGCTGGCGGCGATCACACATTTTCTCGCCGACGGCTACGAAAAAACGACCACCGCATCGATCGCGAAGGCCGCCGGTATGTCCGCGTCGTCGTTCTTCGCCGCATTTGAGAACAAGGAGGCTCTGCTCCTGCTGCTGGTGCAGCATATGTTCTCCAACCAGTTTGACGAGATCTTCAGTATTCTTGGCAACAGCGCGGAGCCTGTGATGATATACGCCGCGGAGACCGCTCTCCAGCTCCATCTGGCGGAGCTGTCGGAGCCGCTACGGGAGCTTTATGTCACGGCATATTCCCTGCCGTCCACCTCTGAATACATTTATAAGAACACCTCGCAGAAAATTGAGCTGATGTTTGCGCAGTATATGCCGGGCAGCTCTGCGCGTGATTTCTATGAGCTGGAGATCGCCTCGGCGGGAATAATGCGCGGCTTTATGGCCAAGCGATGTGACGTGTATTTCACGATGAACGACAAGCTGCGCCGTTTCCTCGGCTGCTGCTTCACGCTGTACCGTGTGCCGCAGAGTCTGCAGGAGCAGGTGATAGAATCGGTGCTTGAGATGGATCTGCATTCGACGGCAGTCAGCATTGTCGCGGGTGTTGTGGCACAGGCGGAGGCCGGGTTTGAAGCAATAATGCACCGTACCGACAGTTCGGTACGTGATTAGGGGGAGAGACGGGCCGAGTTGATATCAACTCGGCCCGTCTTATCTTTTCACTTTCCCCTGAGTCTGCTCGACGCGATATAGAGCGGTATTGCAACAAGCTGAGCCGCTACAGAGACGACTATCATAGCCGGAATACTGAGATCATACAGCACGCCCATAAGCCAGCTGCCGAGGAACCAGAATGCGCCGAACGAACATTCGAAAATGCCGTAGCCGGTGGCGCGGCTGGTCTTCGGCACCATGCTCGTCACAGCCGCTTTGAGTATAGACTCCTGCGCGCCCATGCCGACGCCCCACAGCGCTATAC
>CAKTNU010000081.1 GCA_934589325.1 uncultured Oscillospiraceae bacterium
GGAATAACACCGCGGACGCATGACACAGGGTATATATTAGAACTGCGTCCAACGACGGTACCCGGATTTAGAACACTGTTGCAGCCAACCTCGACATTGTCGCCGAGTATTGCACCGAACTTTTTGCGCCCGGTCTCAATAGGTGCATCCGGGACATGGACGGTCACAAGCGTCTTATCGCTCTTGACGTTGCTGGTTATCGAGCCTGCGCCCATATGCGCTTTATAGCCAAGGACAGAATCTCCGACATAATTATAATGCGGCACCTGAACGTTATCGAACAGCACAACATTTTTCAGCTCCGTAGAATTACCGACAACGGCATTTTTGCCGACTATCGCGCTGCCGCGGATGAATGCGCAGTGGCGAACCTCCGCGCCGTGATCAATGATGCACGGTGCGCCTATATATGCAGATTTAAAAACCTTGGCGTCCTTTGCTATCCACACTCCGTCCTCCGGATGGTCGTACTCCTCCGGATCAAGCGTCTCACCCAGCTCAAGGATGAAGCTCTTGATGCCGTCCAGCGCCTCCCACGGATATGTCTTGCCTTCAAACAGCTTTGCGGCTATGGTTCTGTCAAGATCAAGCAGCTCTTTTATTTCAACGGAATTTTTCATGTCATTTCACCCGTATCAGCTTTCCGCATTTGTGCATTGCATCGATTATATAATCGACCTTCTCCTCGCACAGTTCATCACTTGTGGCCTCTACCATAACTCTGAGCAGAGGCTCAGTCCCGCTCTTGCGCAGAACGACGCGTCCATTTTCACCAAGCTCCGCCTCGACCTGCTTTACGGCGGCCTTGACTTCCTCGCAGTTCAGCGTCTCGTCCTTATCGGTCACAACAACATTTTTAAGCTTCTGCGGGTACATTTTCATGCCGCTTGCAAGCACGGAAAGCGGCTGCTTGGTCTCGCACATTGCCTCCATTATCTTGATTGCCGTGAGAATACCGTCGCCGGTATTGGCAAGGCGGCCGAAAATTATATGGCCGGACTGCTCTCCGCCGATCAGATGCCCGTTCTGGCGCATATTTTCGGCAACATATTTATCGCCGACAGCAGTCTTTTCGTAGCCGATGCCGAGCGCATCAAGTGCCTTGTACAAGCCCATGTTGGACATGATGGTAGTAACGACCTTGGAATTGCCGAAGGTGCCGCGCTCCTGCATATACTTAGCACAGACATAAAGAATATGGTCGCCGTTGACGACATTCCCCTTTTCGTCGACCGCGAGGCAGCGATCTGCATCACCGTCAAACGCAAAGCCTACATCGAGGCCGTTGTCAAGCACATACTTCTGAAGGTGCTCGATATGCGTTGAGCCGCAGTCAACGTTGATATTCAAGCCGTCAGGATGATTGTTTATCACGAAGGTATCGGCTCCGAGCGCATCGAACACGCTCTTTGCCATCATCCATGTACTGCCGTTTGCGCAGTCGAGGCCAACCTTTTTGCCCTTATAGGAACGGGTAGCCAAAGAAATGAGGTACCCAATATAGCGGTTGCGGCCGGCTGCATAATCCACTGTGCGGCCAATGGCGTCAAGCGTAGCATACGGCAGCTCCTCACCGCCGTCAAGATACGCCTCAATAGCGTCAAGGACGGTGTCGTCCATCTTTTCGCCCTCGCTGTTGAGGAGCTTTATGCCGTTGTCGTGGTAAGGATTATGACTCGCGGATATCATAATGCCGCAGTCAAAATCATCCGCCCGGGCGACGTAGGACACGCTCGGGGTAGTAGTTACATGCAGAAGATACGCATCCGCGCCCGAGGCCGTAAGCCCTGCACAGAGCGCCGACTCGAACATATAGCTCGACCGACGTGTGTCCTTGCCGATAACGACCTTTGCCTTGTGAGCCTTTCCGTAGAACCAACCGAGATAGCGGCCTATTTTAAACGCGTGCTCAACGGTCAGATCCTTATTGGCTTCCCCGCGGAAGCCGTCCGTTCCGAAGTATTTACCCATGTTTTTTCCTCCATTGTCAGAGCTTGGAGGCCGCAGCCGTGTCAAGATACACGGTGACCTCCAGCGGTATCTGTAAAAACGATGCCGGTAGGTACGTCATTGTCTTGCCATACACCATTTGATAAACGGCTGCGGATTTCTCCTCGCCGTATGCAAGCAAAATTATATTCCTGGCTTCGGTTATGGTCTTGAGTCCCATAGTTATGCCGTATTCCGGGACATTTTCGACGCCGCCAAAGCATTCGGCCTTGCTGCGCTTTGTACGGTCAGTCAGCTTCTGGATGTGCGTAAAGCTATAAAACGGAGTGGCAGGCTCATTGAAGCCTATATGCACATTTTCGCCGAGACCGAGGACTGCAATGTCAAGCCCACCACAGGCAGCTATCTCCTCGTCGTAATGCTCAAAGTTCTCCCGGCTCAGGAAATGGCAGTTCTCCGGCTTCACATCAATGTTTCTTATCAGGCAGCTCTCAAGCATATTGCGGCAATTCTCCGGGTGATCATACGGAAGATCCGCATACTCAGTAAGCGCAAATATCCTTGTCTCCGCAAAGCTGAGTTCTCCCCTGCTGCACATCGCAGACAGCTCCGCATAAAGTCCTTTTGTACTTTCCCCGGCGGCAAGTGCCAGAACAGAATCAGGCTTTTTTCTGATAAGCTCCGCTGCCTGTTGTGCTGCTTTTTTATCTGCCGCTTCTTTTTCAAGAGTTATTATCTTCATTTTTCTGTCCTCCTGACGGATTTTCAGAATCTTTGCATCAAAAACGGGAAAGCTATTGTCCGAGGTGTGATCATATGGCAATAGTTCTGACCCGCACGCTGATAATATATTTTTCTCTTCTTATAACGATGCGGCTGCTCGGCAAACGCCAGCTCGGAGAAATGGAGCTGTCGGAATTTGTACTCGCGGCACTCATCGCCGATCTCGCGGCGCATCCGCTTCAGGATATCGGCATTCCCCTGATAAACGGTCTTGTTCCGATACTGACGCTGTTTTGCTGCGAAATGCTCATTGCCGGGGCTACGCTGAAAAGCATAAAGCTGCGCAGCCTGCTGTTCGGCAGGCCAAGCGTGCTTATTCTGCGCGGCAAGATCGTCCAGACCGAGCTGCGCAAAAACCGATTCTCGTTGGATGAGCTTATGCAGGAGCTGCGTAATCAGGGCATGCTCGATATCAGCAAAATAGAATACGGCATCCTTGAGACAGACGGGCGGCTGAACGTTATACCTTATGCGTCAGCATCGCCTGTCACGCCGTCAATGCTCGGGATTGAAACAGATATAAACTCATATCCGGCGATAATCATAAACGACGGACGCGTCATGGAAACGAATCTGCGCCATCTGGGGCGAGATATGACGTGGCTGTCAAAGCAGCTGCACGAACGCGGTGCTGAAGCTCCGTCCGATGTTTTTCTTATGACGCTTAGCAAGAGCGGCCAAATATACTACGCTGCGAAGGACTATGGCCGGGAGGGTCGAAAAAATGAAGCGTGAGCTTGCCGCGGGACTTCTGCTTCTGGCGCTGATCGGCGGTGCTGTATACAACATCTTTTATGTGACCCGTCTGGTGGAGGATATAAGCAGCGGACTGTATTCCTCACAGGACGCACTTGAACACGGTGACGGCGATGCAGCCATACAAGATGCTGAGAAAGCGCTGAAAAGGTGGCTCGGCGCAGAGCAGTATACGCACATTTTTGTGCGTCATTCGGAGATAGACGCCACGACCGATGCCTTCTACGACCTGCTCCAAGCCTTATCCGCCGGTGAGTACGACGGTATAGATAAGGCTTATTCAAAGCTGCTGTATCATCTGAGCAGCATCGCCACCATGGAACAGATAAGCCTCGGCAGCATTATGTGATCATTTGTCCGTCAGCAGCTTGCTGAGCTCCTCCATAAATGTGTTGATATCCTTAAAGCTGCGGTAGACCGATGCAAAGCGGACATACGCCACTTCATCGACCTCCTTGAGCCTGGACATGACCATTTCGCCGATATCAACGGTGCTTATCTCGCGTTCAAGCGCGCTCTGAAGCTCCTGTTCTATATCGTCCGCTATACTCTCAAGCTGTGACAGCGTCACAGGGCGCTTCTCACAGGCGCGCACCATGCCGTTTATGAGCTTCACCTTGTCGAAGGACTGCCGGCTGCCGTCCCTCTTGACCACGACCAGCGGCAGACGCTCTATTATCTCGTAAGTAGTAAAGCGCTTCTGGCAGGCCAGACACTCGCGGCGGCGGCGTATGGTAGCCCCCTCCTCGGCAGGACGGGAATCAATTACCTTGCTCTCGGTGTAACCGCAAAACGGACATTTCATATCTCTGTCTCCCCTGTTTTATTAAATCAAGTAATTATAGCACAGCGCGGTATAGATTGCCATAAATTTTTTCTTTGACAAAGTCATGCAAAGACCACTTTGTTCATATCCGACCACTGCACATGCGCTGCGTCAGATATGACACGTCTGTCATGTTCCGGCAACGCTGCAAACATCGATATCGTCAGCGTTTTTCCCTTCCGCGACCATTTTCCGCATACGGTGCCATCAAATAGAACTGCCGGGCTCACCATCCCCGCAAGGCTGAATATTCCGCGCAGATGCTCCTGCGGCAGATACAGACTGCTGTGCTTTTCATAGCCGAGCATGAGCGGGTCAAAGCCGCCGAGAAACAGGCACTTTGGGATATCGGAGAGCTCAATGCACTTATCTTCTATGTAATAATAGCTCCTGCCTTCAAGCTCGGTCGTTTTTGGATCAAGTTCCGTAAGGCAGGACTTTATTTTTGCCTGCGGCACCCCGAAAAAATACGCTGCATCGCGCAATGTCGCCGGGCCATAGTGCGCGAAATAGCGCCTCGTTAATTCAAGCCATGCCGCGCTCTCCGGCATCGGCGTGAACTCCGGGCAGAGCTTATACGCAGGCTCCCGCTGCACTCGGCCGCATATCTTTCCTGACTCGCAAAGTGCACGGATCGTCCCTCCCCATGAGTTGAACACGCTTGCCGCCTCTCCTTCGGTCATGCCAAGCCCGAAGCAGCAATTTTTCAGTGCATCACGAGTATCGGCACCGGCAGATATCATGGCAAGGATGCTGTCTGCAAAATACCGTTTTCTCTCCGCACTGATATTCTCATCTACGCCGAGCATATCACATTCGCGCAGATAGTGCGTTCTGCCTTCGTGCAGGAAAAGCGGCAGGTCCGAAACGGCGAATATATGCATCGTACCGCGCAGGGTCCAGCTCTTTGCGGCGACGGTGTCAAGTGCTTCCGTCCTTCCATCGCTGCGTATGCTGAGCGAATGTTCCGCATAGCTCTGCATCTGTGCCTGTATTCCGCACATATCACGCAGCACCGTAAGTCCGTCTGTCCTGTCGGTCAAATGCTGCCCGGCAAGCTGGCGCAGCTTTATTTCCTCAAGTGTCATGCTCTCACTGCCTTTCAAAGACATTTTATCGCACAGCTTAAAAAATAGCAATATATCCAGAAGATAAATTTTGCTTGATTTTATCTCTATAAGATATTATAATGAGATTAGATATCTTTTTGAGAGAGGAGTCCGGCTGAAATGCAGCGGGTATATATGTGTATCGACCTTAAATCCTTCTACGCCTCGGTCGAATGTACGGAACGTGGACTTGATCCGATGACGACAAAGCTCGTCGTCGCTGACCCGACACGCACCGAAAAGACGATATGTCTGGCCGTCAGTCCGGCGCTCAAGGCGCTCGGCATCAAAAACCGCTGCCGCGTATTTGAGATACCGCCTGGTCTGGATTACATTATGGCTCAGCCGCGCATGGCTCTGTATATAAAATACTCGACCCGAATATATTCGGTCTACCTGCGGTATTTCTCGCCGCAGGATATCCACGTTTACTCGATAGACGAGGTATTCATCGACGTGAGCCGGTATCTGAAGGCTCTGTGCATGACTCCGCGTGAGCTCGCCAAGACTCTGCTGCGCGAAATCAAATCAGAGACAGGTCTGATCGCTACCTGCGGCATCGGCAGCAACCTGTATCTGGCGAAAATCGCGCTGGATATCATCTCAAAGCGTTCACCTGATTTTATAGGCGAGCTCGACGAGCAGAGCTACCGGAGGCTGTTGTGGGATCACCGGCCGCTGAATGACTTCTGGCGCATAAGCCGCGGCATATCCGGCAGGCTTGAACGCCTCGGGATCCTTACGATGCGCGATATTGCATCCGCAAACGAAGATGTGCTGTATAAGACCTTCGGCATAGACGCGGAGCTCCTCATAGATCACGCCTACGGCCGTGAAACGGCAACAATAGCCGACATAAAGGCCTACAAGCCTAAATCCTCCAGCATATCCAGCGGTCAAGTGCTGACACGTGACTATGCGCTTGACGAAGGCCGCATAATCGTGCGTGAGATGGCAGAGGCGCTGGGCTTTGAGCTGTTCGCCCGCGGTGATGTAACTGACAGCGTAAGCCTTATTCTTGGCTATTCGCAGTCCTCCGGCAGACCTTCGGTCCACGGCAGCATACGGCTCGACGCGGCCAGCTGTTCGATAAACGAGCTTATCGCGAGCGCCCAGACGGTGTATGAGCGTATTATGAATCCCGCCGCACCGATACGCCGGCTGACCGTCTGCTACGGCAATCTGCACCGGGAGCCGGGGCAGCAGTATGATATGTTCAGCAGCCAGGCCGAACAGGAACGTGAGCGCCGGCTCCAGAGCGCCATGCTCGATATTAAGCGCAAGTACGGCAGCGGCAGTCTCCTTCGCTGCATGGATCTTCAGGAGAGTGCCACAGCAGTGGAGAGGTGCAGGCAGATAGGGGGTCATCGGGCATGAGAAGTAAAATGAGCCGTGCCGACAGAGCAAAACAGTTTATGCCGTTTGCAGCGCTCAAAGGCTATGAGGAGGCCATTGCAGAGCTGAACCTGGCACATGAACCGCGCATAACCCTCGGCGAGGATGCCGCTCAGGAGCTTGACTCCTGCCTTCATAATCTTTACCCCGGCGTACACGCTGCAATACGTTACTACAACGGCCGCATCTATGATACAGCCGTTGGGCGCATACAGGAGATCGATGAGGTAAATCGGCAGCTGCTTTTGTCCGGCATCCGTATCTGTTTCGGCGATATTGCGGCGCTAGAGATAGTATCGGATGTATAATACAAAATTTCCTGGGAAAGCTATCCGTATAAAGTAAGTCTGAATCTGTCAGGCAGAACGGAGAGCCTTATGAAGAAAACGGGCAGCACAGTAAAGCTGGCATCGCCCCCGGCGATAATCGCGTCTGCAAGCGTGGTCGGCGCGAAGGAAGGCGACGGGCCGCTCAGAGCGGGCTATGACTATATATCGAGCGATTCGTATTTCGGTGAAAAAACCTGGGAGAAGGCCGAGAGCAGCATGTTTCGCCGCTGCTTCACCACGGTATGCGACAAGGCGGCGCTCGCGCCGTCCGAGCTTGACTATATCCTAGCAGGCGATCTTCTGAATCAGTGTATTGGCTCGGCTTTTGCCCTTAAGGACAGCGGCGCACCGTATTTCGGACTGTACGGTGCATGCTCGACAATGGCGGAATCGCTGCTGCTTGGCAGTGTGCTGGTTGACGGGGGTTACGCTTCAAACGTGGCGACAGGCGTATCCAGTCACTACTGCACGGCGGAAAGGCAGTTTCGTATGCCTCTTGAGCACGGCAATCAGAGACCGCCGTCTGCCCAGTGGACTGCAACCGCCGCAGGGGCTATGGTGGTTTCCCAAAATGACAGCCAGCAGGAGCAGTTTATTGATGAAAGCGGCAGCCTTGTCAATATGAAGAATATATGTATAGAAAGCGGCAC
>CAKTNU010000082.1 GCA_934589325.1 uncultured Oscillospiraceae bacterium
CGAGCGCAAGGACTGGTGCATCTCCCGTCAGCGCCGCTGGGGTCTGCCCATCCCCGTGTTCTACTGCGAGGACTGCCATAAGCCCGTCTGCACCGACGAGAGCATCGAGTCCGTCGCAAAGATATTTGAAGAGAAGGGCAGCAACGCGTGGTTCGAGATGGACGCCGCAGAGCTTCTGCCTGAAGGCTTCACCTGCCCGCACTGCGGCGGCAAGCACTTCACCAAGGAGACCGACACTCTGGACGGCTGGTTTGACTCCGGCTCCACCCATTACGCCGCCATGCAGCGCGATCAGGGCTTCTGGCCTGCCGACATGTACATGGAGGGCGGCGACCAGTATCGCGGCTGGTTCCAGTCCTCGCTGCTCGTCGCGGTCGGCGCGCTGGGCAAGGGCGCCCCGTATAAAGAGTGCCTGACCCACGGCTGGACGGTTGACGGCGAGGGCAAGGCGATGCACAAGTCCCTCGGCAACGGCGTCGATCCTGCCGATATCGTCAAGGAGTTCGGCGCTGATATGATCCGCCTCTGGGCAGGTTCTGCCGATTACCATGTCGACGTGCGCTGCTCGAAGGAGATCTTCAAGCAGCTCAGCCAGAACTACCTGAAGTTCCGCAACACCGCCCGCTACTGCCTCGGCAACCTCGACGGCTTTGACGCGAACGATCTTGTCGCGCCGGAGGATATGCTGGAGCTTGACCGCTGGGCAATGACTAAGCTCAACCAGCTTATAGAAAAGGTCGCGGATGCCTATAATGATTATGAGTTCCATGTGGTCTCCCATGCCATAAACGACTTCTGCGTCGTGGAGCTGTCTAGCTTCTATCTGGACATCATCAAGGACAGACTGTACTGCGAGGAGCGCAGCAGCCTCAAGCGCCGCAGCACACAGACCGCACTCTATCTCATCCTTGACAGCATGGCCAAGATGTTTGCGCCGATACTTGCGTTCACCTGCGATGAGATCTGGCAGGCAATGCCGCATCGCAAGGGTGACGATGCGCGCAATATCGTCCTCAATGAGATGAACAAGCCCTTCACGCAGTATGCGCTCGACGATGCGGAAATGGCGCGCTGGGACAAGCTCATTGCCCTGCGCGACGATGTCAACGGCGTCCTTGAATCCGCACGTGCCTCCAAGCGCATCGGCAAGCCTCTCGAGGCTTCCGTTCGTCTCCACGCGAAGGACGAGGCCAGCCGCGAACTGCTCGACGATGTCGGCAGCATGAATCTCTCCGAGCTCTTCATCGTCTCCCAGTGCCTTATCAAGGACGAGGACAGCGAGGAGGCCGAAGCCGTCAGCGGCGCAGGCTCGAACAATCCTGGCCTGAATATCTCCGTCATCGAGGCTCCCGGCGTGAAGTGCCCGCGCTGCTGGATGCATTCTCTGCACTCCCAGCCCGAAACCGGCCTCTGCCCGCGCTGCGCCGCAGTTGTTGCGGGAGAGTAAGCGCCAAAGGAGACAAGGCAAATAACAGGTGCCGTCTCCGGGCGGCAGATAGGAGAAAAATATGCTTTATGCGATAGTTGCGCTGCTCGCAGTCATTGTTGACCAGTGGGTAAAATACTGGGTCGCGGGCAATATCCCGCTTGAAAGCACCGTAAATGAGCTTATCCCCGGCGTTATAAGCATGGTCAACGTCCATAATTCGGGTGCGGCCTTTGGCTTCCTGAGCGGCGGCGGAGCACGCATCCCGTTTATAATAATATGCGGCGTGTTTACCGTTGCGATAATCATTGCCCTTGCCACGAACTTCATCTCCAATCCGCTCGGCCGCTGGAGCGCAGTGTTCGTTATGGCAGGCGGCATAGGCAACTGCATCGACCGTATCCTCTATGGCTACGTGCAGGATATGTTCATGTTCGACTTTGCACCGAGCTTCCCGATATTCAACGTTGCGGATATATTCATCACGGTGTTTGCCGTCCTGTTCATTATTTCGCTGTTTGTCGGCGGAAAGCGCAGTGACGAGGACGACTATGACGATGAGGATGATTACGACGATGATTATGAGGACGAGGAGGACGAGGACGAAGAGCCTGTCCGCCGCCCCTCTATCTTCAAGCGCCGCCGTCGTGACGATTACGACGATGAGGACGGCGATTATGAAGAGCCGCAGCCCAAGAAGCCCGCAAAGCCTGCGCCCGCACCCGTAAAGAAGAGCCGCAGGCCGAAATATGAAGAGGAGTATGAGCAGTATAAGGCGGCCCGCGCCGCACGAGGCGTACAGACGCCTGCCCCGTCTGCCCAGCGAGTAACTGTCGACCCGGCAGATCCCTTCGCAGAGTGGGAGCGCGCAAACGCGCAGGTCGAGGCAAGACGGCAGAGCGATATAGCCGAGCGTACAGGGCAGGCACCTGCTGCACAGGCACGTCAGACCTATACTCAGTATGCTGCTCCTGCCCCGCGCCAGCAGGCTCCGGCTCCTGCAAGGACTCCCGCGCCCGCGCCTGCTCCGGCCAAAAAGTCCGTCCAGCAGGACAGCGAGGAAGAGTTCTCGCTCGACGATATACTCAACGAGTTCAAGTAATGGACGAAAACATCATAAACATCAAAGCAGAGGAGAGCGGCGACCGGATCGACGCTCTCCTCGCACGCAGTATAAGCGGCATGACCCGCAGTGCAGCTCAGCGCCTCATTGACGATGGCGCGGTTCTGCTTGGCAGCCGACCTGTGAAGAAAAACTATAGGTGCTCGGCGGGGGATGATTTTGAAATATACCTCCCGGAACCGGAGGAAACGGAACTCATTGCCCAGAATATCCCGCTTGATGTCGTTTTTGAAGATGAGGACGTGATCGTCATCAATAAACCGCGGGGCATGGTGGTGCATCCCGCGCCGGGGCATCCGGACGGTACGCTGGTGAACGCCCTGCTGTGGCACTGCGGCGATTCGCTGTCCGGCATTGGCGGTGAAAAGCGCCCAGGCATCGTCCACCGCATAGATAAGGACACATCCGGGCTGATAATTGCCGCGAAAAACGATTATGCGCACCAGTATCTTGCTGCCCAGCTTGCTGACCATACACTCTGCAGGGAATATGAAGCTGTAGTGCGCGGCGGTTTCAAAACCGATTCCGGCACTGTGGATGCGCCGATAGGCCGCCACCCGAACGACCGTAAACGTATGGCGGTCACGCAGAAAAACTCCAGACCCGCCGTCACGCATTATGAGGTCATTGCCCGTTACAGAGGCTATACGCATGTACTGTGCCGGCTTGAGACCGGACGTACCCACCAGATACGTGTCCACATGGCCAGCATTGGGCACCCGCTGCTCGGCGACGGGCTTTACGGTGCGCCGAGCCCGGACAAAGGGCTTGAAGGGCAGTGCCTGCATGCTCGCCGGCTAAGATTCATTCACCCGCGCAGCGAAATGCCCGTTCTGCTCGAAGCGCCGCTGCCGGAATACTTCACCGGAGTGCTGTCCCGCCTCGGAGCCGAGGTTTGAAAAAACTTTTTCAGGAGAATGCTATGGGAAAATACATATTATACGCCCTTGCCGCGGCGCTCGTCATTGGGGCAATAGTGCTTGTGGTAAGAATAATCAGCGGCGCGGTAACGCTCATCGGCGGACTGTTCAACGTCCTGCTTGGTGTCGTGGTGATCCTGGCGCTTGTTGTCCTGGTGATCTGGATGTTCAGATATGCGGGCAAAAATAAATAAAAATCGGGGTTTTAATAAACCCCGATTTTTTATATTCAATATCGCTCAGCAGCGGAAGATATGCCGCAGGGCGGCTTCCGGCTGTTTCGGTTTCAGACCAGAGTTGCCAGCATGACGGCCTTAGCAGTATGCAGGCGGTTCTCGGCTTCGTCAAATACTATTGACTGCGCGCTCTCAAAAACTTCATCGGTCACTTCCATGCAGTCAAGACCGAACTTTTTATATGTCTCGCGGCCAAGCTCGGTGTTGAGGTCGTGAAATGCCGGCAGGCAGTGCATAAAACGGCACTGCGCCCCCACGTTTGCCATCAGCGCGGAGTTGACCTGATATGGAAGCATTTTGTCTATACGCTCTGCCCATGCAGATTCCGGCTCGCCCATTGAGACCCAGACATCGGTGCATATAACATCGGCGTCCGCAGTCGCCCGGATCGGGTCGCCCTCGAGCTCCAGCACGGCTCTGGTCTCTGCTGCGATCTCTCTGCACTTTGAGATGAGCGCGGCATCGGGGAAGAAGCCCTCGGGCGCACAGGCGACAAAGTGCATCCCCATCTTCACACAGCCGACCATGAGAGAATTGCCCATATTGTTCCGCGCATCGCCCATAAATACGAATTTTATGCCGTTCAGCCGCCCAAAATGCTCGCGTACCGTAAGAAGATCCGCAAGCACCTGCGTCGGGTGAGATTCATTCGTAAGCCCATTCCAGACCGGAACACCTGCAAATCTTGCCAGGGCTTCTACCTGCTCCTGCCCGTAGCCGCGGTACTCTATGCCGTCAAACATCCGGCCGAGTACACGGGCCGTGTCAGCGATGCTCTCTTTGCGGCCGATCTGCGAGCCGCGGGAGTCCAGATATACGGCGTGCATCCCGAGGTCGGTAGCTGCGACCTCAAAAGCGCAGCGGGTACGGGTGCTGGTTTTTTCAAAGACCAGCGCAACGTTTTTCCCCTCGCAGAGCCGGTGAGGGATACCGGCTTTTTTCTCCGCTTTCAGCTTAGCCGACAGGTCGAGCAGGGCGAGTATCTCTTCCGGTGTAAAATCAAGCAGCTTCAGCAGGCTGCGACCTGTAAATCCGTCCATACTATCCCCTCCGAAACTCAACAAATATCAAAAATATCGCTCACGGGTGCGGTCAGAATATGCTCAATGAGTGAGGGCTTGTCCATACTGTCTCGAGGCAGTTCCTTCAATGTCAGGCGGAGCGTGCTGCCGGCACCGCCAAAATCAAAAACCGCAGTATCCGTCTCATTGACCGTCGGGTCAATGCCGAGGACGGAGCGTATGCCGTCGACCCAGCAGGCGCTGTGTCCAAGAACACAGGTGTCAACACTGCCCAGCCGGGCTTTAGCCTCGGCAGCGGCGCGCACACCCATTGCGAGCCCGGGACAGAGATGCCCGTGCAGTTCACCGGATCTCGTATAAAGCTCATGAATATCCATGCTCATTCCTCCGTGCGCCAGTATATCCATACCACATCGGTGCTGACGCTGTCAACAAAAATCCCATTTTCGTCCGCAAGCTCTGCGGCGATCATTTCGGCCCGTGCCATCTCCGCGGCATTGCCCGTGCTGCCGCCGCAGCGCTGCATGAGATATGCTGCCGCTTCACGCGGACTGCGGTCATCGCTCCAATTATACGGTACCTGCCGCACAAGCGGCATATAGCCCGCATCAGTCACGGCCTGAACGAGCCGCACCGCGCTCTCTGCCATATCGGAATTGCGCATCGGAGGCGGCTCGAGTCCCATACGGCGGCAAAACTCGTCGCGTATCGGCTGCCGCCATGCGATGAAATTCGCCGTGAAACACCATCCGCGGGTAAGACCGCTCATTTTTTTTACTCCGGCCAGATCGTCGATCGCCGGAGACATCATTGATATGGACAGGTCGAATTTCCTGCCGCCGGACAAGGTCTCATCGTCAAGGACGGCAAAATCACCCTCAACAGTACGCCATGGCGTACTGTACGGAGCCATATTTGCCGCGGCGTGGGTGAGCATCGCCGGGGAAATGTCCGTCAAAGTCACATCGCAGCCGAGCTCGGCGAAATACGTCCCATATTTTCCAACGCCGCAGCCGATATCGAGCACACGGCAGCCCGGGGTCAGAAGCCCTTCCTGACGGAAAAACTCCAGCAGGCCGCGGTTGTATTCATTTATGCCGCAGCTGAATACCCGCTGGTAGTCGGCGGCGACGTCATCCCATTTCTTAACCTGCTCCATGTGCACTCTCTCCGTGGGTCTTAACGTCCGGGAACGGGATCAGCACGGGGATCCCCATGCAGTCGACGATGTGGACATGCATATCATAGACATTCTCGACTATCTCCGGCGTCATGACCTCGTGTCCGCCGTGGGCATAAATTCCAGAATCCTTCAGGAACATGAAGCGGTCGCAGTAGCGGATCGCAAGATTCAGATCGTGCAGCACGGTAATGACGCTTATGCGGTTCTCCTTCGCGATCGCACGGACAAGCTGCATTACCTCGTGCTGATTGCGAGGGTCAAGATTGCTGGTCGGCTCGTCAAGCAGCAGTACACGCGGCTCCTGTGCCAGAGCGCGGGCGATAAGTACCTTCTGCGCCTCGCCGCCGGACAGCTCCGAGACATTTCTCAGCGCGTAGTCGCTCAGCTTCATGCGGTGCAGAATGTCGGAGACGATGTCCCGGTCCTTCTGCGTCGCATCCCACTGAATGTACGGCTTGCGGCCGAGCAGCACCGTATCGAATACCGATATATCGACTGCCCTTGCGTTCTGCGCGACATAGGCGATGTTCTGCGCCATTTCGTTGCCGCTCATGGCGAAAACATCCTTGCCGTCGACTACGACGCTGCCCGATCTCGGGTGGAGTATGCGGTCGATGCATTTCAGGAGCGTGCTTTTGCCGGCACCGTTATTGCCGAGTATGGCGGTGCATACACCGTCCGGCACGTCGAAGCTGATGCCGTCGAGAATATTTCTGCCGCCCTTGGAGTATGAAAAGGTTATATCTTTTACTTCAACCATTTGAGTTTTTCCCCCTGAACAGCAGGATGAGGAACACGGGCCCGCCGATGAACGACATTATTGCGCCGATGGGCAGAATTATCGGCGGTGCGATGAGCTTTGCAAGAGCGTCTGCAAGTATCAGCAGCAGCGCCCCGCAGATAGCCGAACCTGGAACGAGGAAGCGGTGGTCATTGCCGACAAAAAATCGCATGACATGCGGCGCGATAAGACCTACAAAGCTGATGATTCCGACAAAGGATACCGCGACCGCTGCCGACAGCGAACATACCGCCATGCTCACAATCATCACCTTTTTCGTGTCTACGCCAAGGCTCTTTGCCGTGTCGTACCCTGCCTCCATAGCGTTGTAATTCCAGCGGTTGTACATATAGAATATCAAACTCAGCACAAAGACGACCGAGATGAATTTCAAGTCGTTCCAGCTTGCGCTGCCGAGGTTGCCGAAGGTCCAGAAAACGACCGCGCCGAGTGATGTATCGTCGGCAAAATACTGCAGCAGTGTGCTTCCGCCGGCGAACATCGAGCTGAGTGCCGTGCCTGCGAGGATCAGCCCGCCGGGACCGACATTTTTCTTGAGTCTCGATATCAGTATCACTACCAGCGACGATATTGAGCCGAAGAAGAACGCGCAGAGCGTAACAATGTACGGATTGTTGACCGAGACGGTCGAAGTCGAGTTGGATTTGGTTATCACGCCGCCGCCGAATACGATTATGCCCAGCGCAGCGCCGAAGGCCGCGCCCTGCGATACGCCGAGCGTGGATGCCGAGGCCAGTGGGTTGCGAAGGACGCACTGCATCACCGCGCCAGAGGCTGCAAGCGTCGCGCCGACGAATATTGCGGCCAGTACCCGCGGCAGGCGGATATTCATAATGGCTGTCTGGTACTTCTTTTCGCCCTCGCCCATGAGCGCACGCAGAATATCAGGCAGGCGTATCTCCAGCGAACCGATACCCATGTATGTCACGGCTGCCAGAATAGTAATAAACGCCGCCGCCGCAAGCGCTATGCGCTTGCGGGCGACGAAATGTTCGTACTGTTCGATTTTTATGGGGTGTTTCTGCAATTATATCACACCTTAAT
>CAKTNU010000083.1 GCA_934589325.1 uncultured Oscillospiraceae bacterium
ATATTCATGGGTGTGTCGCAGGGAATGCAGCCGCTCTTCGGCCGCAGCTACGGCGACCAGAATCAGGACGACCTGCACTATTTCCTCCGCGCCGGACTCGGAGTAGGCTTCGGCGGCAGTGTGCTGGTCTACGTGCTGATAATCGCCCTTGGCGGACTTATCTGCGCAATGTTCGGTGCGGATCCGGCGGCCACGGAGATAACCGTCTTTGCAATACCGCGGTATGGCTGGGCGTTCTTGTTTGCATCAATGAATACGCTGCTCTCGGCTTATCTGTATTCAACCAAGCGTACCAAGGAGTCGGCCGCGGTGAATATCCTGCGCGGCTTTATCCTTACTCCGCTGTGTATCGTGTTCATCTCGACACTGTCCGGCGGTGCGGCGATATGGTACGCGGTCGGTATGGCCGAGGCACTGAGCTTCCTGTGCGCCGTGTTCGTCACTCGCCGCTCCGAGCGCGGCGGTGTGCGCTTCAGCGAGGACTGACGGCTCCGCAGAACTTGCGGCGGTCAGTATCCGGCGATAAATTAATGATCCAAGGAACCCGGTCGGGGAATCCCGACCGGGTTCCTTGCGTATTTGGCCGCCTTACTTGATACCGGACGCGGTTTTTGGTAAAATAAAAGAAAGTAAACGCGAAAGGACTCGCGAGAGATGCTGAGACTTTTTATCGGCCGGGCCGGTACGGGAAAAACCGCGGCGGTCATCGGTGAATTGAATGAGGCAGTGCTCGAAAAAAAAGGACACCGCCTGCTGATAGTTCCGGAGCAGTATAGCCATGAGGCGGAGCGCGAGCTGTGCCGTGCCTGCGGGGACAGCATGTCTCTGTATGCAGAGGTGATGAGCTTTACGGGACTTGCCAGGCGCGTGGCATCGCAGCAGGGCGGCGGTGCGGCGGCGTATCTCGACAAGGGCGGCAGACTTCTCTGCATGGCGCTTGCGCTGGACGGCACAGCCTCGCGGCTCAGAATGTACGGCACTGCGGGGCGCAAGGCGGAGACGCAGTCGGCGCTGCTTGCGGCGGTGGACAGTCTGAAGGCTGCAGGGGTAGACTCCGAAAAGCTCTATGCAGCCTCGGAGAACTGCCCCGGCGGGCTCGGCGATAAGCTCGCGGATATGGCGCTGATACTCGAAGCATACGATGCCGTTGTCGCAAACGGTCACGCGGATCCGGCCGACCGACTGAATGTCCTGGCCGGACAGATAGATAAGGGCGGCATGAGTGCGGAGGACTGCGTCTATGTCGACGGTTTTATAGACTTCACATTCCAGGAGAGGCAGGTGCTGCGTGCGCTTTTGAAACGCGGCGTGAATCTCACTGTCTGCCTGACGCTTGACGAGCTGCACGGCGACAGCGAGATATTTGAGCTGTCCCGCCGCAGTGCCCGTGAGCTGCTGGCTTACGCGAAGGAGCTGGGAGCGGAGACCGAGCTTCGCCGGTTCGAGGCCGATCCTACCGGAAATGCGCTTGATTTCTTTGCCGAGAATATGTTCAGCTATTCGACCGTGAAATTTCAGGGCGAGCTGAACGGCGCTGTCGATCTTATTACAGCCGACGGCTTGGTTTCCGAGTGCGAGTTTGCGGCGGCACGGGCGATAGCGCTCGTGCGGGATAATGGCTGCCGCTGGCGCGATATTGCAGTGGCCGTGCGCGGCTTCGACAGCTACCGCGCTGCGCTTGAGAGCACATTCGAGCATTACGGCGTGCCGCTGTTCATGACACGGCGCAGCGATCTGCTTTCAAAGCCCCTGCCGGCGATGATAAGTGCGGCGTATGACATCGTCTGCGGCGGCTGGGAGGTCGACGACGTGATAAGCTATATGCGTACAGGTCTGACTGGTCTTGCTGTCGAAGACTGCGACATGCTTGAAAATTACATATTCAAGTGGCAGCTCCGGGCGGGGGCGTGGAGCCGCGAGGGTGACTGGCGTCAGCACCCGGACGGCTACAACGCCGAATATACCGACGAGACGGCCGAGAGACTGAAAAAAATAAACGCTCTGCGCCATGCGTTGGGCGATCCGCTGCTGCACTTTGCCGGACGCGGCCGCTCCGCGTCGACCGCGGAGCAGCAGGCTGCGGTGCTGGCTGATTTCTTCGATGAGCTTGGCCTGGCCGAACGCTTAAGTGAGCGCGCCGGGCAGCTTATGGCTGCCGGCCGAGAGGAGCTTGCCCGCGAATATGCCCAGCTGTGGGACATCATTGTTTCCGCACTTGAGCAGTGTGCCGCGATACTCGGCGATACCGAGACGGATATGGAGAGCTTCGGACGCCTGTTCACGCTCATGCTGTCGCGCTATGACGTTGGCGTCATACCTGTTTCTCTTGACAGAGTTTCCGCCGGTGACTTTGATCGTATGCGGCGCAGAAATATAAAGCATCTGATAGTTCTCGGCGTCAGCGACGAGCGCCTGCCGTCTGCCGAGGGCGATACGGGCATATTTTCCGATGAGGAGCGCAGGCGCTTACTCGAGCTTGACATCGACCTCGGCGGAGCCGGGGACGGGGAGCTGTGGCGCGAGTTTTCGCTTATCTACAACTGCCTGAGCCTTCCGTCGGAGAGCCTTACACTATGCTATCCGCTTATCGATCCCGAAGGGGCGGTCCAGCGTCCGTCATTCGTTTACAGCCGTGCCGCGGCGATATTCGACATTCAGCCGCGGCATGCCGACATATCTGAGCTCCGCACATCGGCTCCCGCCCCGGCATTGACGCTGGCGGCGCACGCCGTCAGCGGCGGCTCGGTGCGCGAGCGTTCTGCGGCGGAATATTTCCGCCGCAGTGACCCGGAGCGCTTTGCCAAGCTGAACGCCGCCGCGAAGATGAGCCGCGGACGGCTGTCGCCGGACGCGGTACGCGCACTGTACGGCCGCCGCCTGCGGCTGAGTGCTTCGAGGATAGATAAATTTGCATCCTGCAAGTTCGCGTATTTCTGCCAGTACGGACTGAATGCCAGACCGTATGAACCTGCCGGCTTCACACCGCCGGAGGTAGGCACTTTCATGCACTACGTTCTTGAGCACACTGCACGTGAGGTGCGGGAGCGGGGCGGCTTCGGCGCGGTAAGCGATGAGGAGCTTAAAGATATCACACAGCGCCATGTCGACGGATATGTTCACGAGCGGCTCAACGACTTCCGGGAAAAGTCCGAGCGCTTCATATATCTTTTCCGCCGACTCAGCCGAGACGCATACCAGATAGTGCTGGACATGGCGCAGGAGCTGCGCCGGTCGGACTTCGAGCCGCTTGACTTTGAGCTGGATTTTGCAAATATGAGCGATATGCCTCCGGTCGAGCTCGGCGAGGGCGAAGGCTCTGTTACACTTACGGGTATTGCCGACAGAGTGGACGGATGGCTGCACGACGGGCGGCTGTATCTGCGAGTCGTGGATTACAAGACGGGTAAGAAAACCTTTTCACTTTCCGACGTGTGGTATGGAATGGGGCTTCAGATGCTGCTGTATCTGTTCACACTCGGCGAAGAGGGAGCGCGGCTGTACGGACGCGAGATAGTACCGGCCGGAGTGATGTATGTCCCGGCGCGCAGTGCGATACTACCCGTACCGCGGGACTGCGGCGAGGAGCAGGCGCAGAAGCTCAGGCTTGAAAATGTGCGGCGCAGCGGCGTCGTGCTTGACGAGCCGGAGCTTATAGAGGCGTGGGAGCACGGAGACGACAAGAAATATATCCCGATACGCATCCGTTATAATAAGCCAACGGCGGACTCGCTGATGTCGGCGGAGCGGCTGGGACTGCTGTCCCGGCATATCAGGAAGACGCTGGCGGACATGGCGCGGCAGCTGAATTCCGGCAGTATTGCCGCCGATCCGTTCTACCGCAGCCAGCAGGAAAACGCCTGTCTCAACTGCGATTACTTTGACGCATGTCATTTCTCACAGGGCGAAAACGGTGAGAGCTGCCGCTTTATGCAGAGAATACCGGCGGAAAAGGTCATCGCAATGATGGAGAACGAGGATGGAGAGGAGGGCGGCAATGGCTGAATTCAGACCGACCGAGTCGCAGGCGGCGGCAATAAATGCCCGCGGGAGTGCGGTGCTGGTGTCTGCCGGCGCCGGCAGCGGAAAAACACGCGTATTGACCGAGCGGCTCATGCGCTATATCACCGACGCGGAGCATCCGGTCGACCTAGACAGCTTCCTTATAATAACCTTTACCCGTGCTGCTGCCGGTGAACTTCGAGGACGCATCATGGACGAGATAGCCGCGGCGCTGGCCGCAGAGCCAGGCAGCAAGCGTCTGCGCCGCCAGAGCGCACTGTGTCAGAAGGCGCAGATAGGCACCATTCACAGCTTTTGCGCGGCGCTGCTGCGTGAGAACTGCCACGCCTGCGGTCTGCCGCCGCAGTTCAAGATCGCGGATGACGACAGGATAGCCGCGATGAAGTCTGCAGCACTCGAGCGTGTGCTTGACAGACGATATGAGAGCATTGATGCGCATCCGGGCTTTTCGCTGCTGGCGGATACCGTCGGCGCAGGGCGGGATGATACCCGGCTCGGAACGCTTGTGCTGACGCTGCATGACAAAATGCAGTGCCATGCCCGCCCGGAGCAATGGGCGGCCGAACAGGTGGCGCTTCTGAGCGAGGCGGCGGACGATGCCGCGCAGACTCCGTGGGGCCGCGAGATAATCGACCGTGCCAAGGCAATGGCCGACTATTGGGCGGCAGAGCTTGAGCGTGTGCTTGAGGCAATAAGCGCGGAGGAGAAGATAGCTGCCGCCTATACCGGCAGCATTGCCGATACTGCCGATCAGCTCCGCGAGCTGCGGCGCTGCCTTGACCTCGGATGGGATCGGGCGCGGGCCTGCCTGCCCGTGACATATCCCGCATTGGGGCGCGTGACGAAATCGCCGGGTCCTGCACTTCAGGAATTTGCAAAGAACCGCCGCGATGCCTGCAAAAAGGCAACGAAGAAAATAGAGGATATGCTCTATTCGGATTCGGAGAAGCTGCTCGGCGAGCTGCGCCTGACGACTCCGGCGATGACTGCGCTGCTGTCGCTGACGCTGGACTTCGGCGAGGAACTGGATCGAGACAAGCGCCGCGCCGGACTTGTCGATTACTCCGACCTTGAGCATATGTCCGTGCGCCTGCTGACGAATGACGACGGCAGCCCCTCAGAGCTTGCGCAGCGGCTCAGCGGACGCTATACAGAGATAATGGTAGACGAGTATCAGGATGTCAGCCGTGTTCAGGACGAGATATTCCGTGCCATATCCCTCGGAGGGAAAAATCTCTTTATGGTCGGTGATGTGAAGCAGTCCATATACCGCTTCAGACTTGCCGATCCCGGGATATTCACCGAAAAATACCTGAGCTATGCCGACTGCGGTGTGGCCGCACCGGGCGAACCGCGCCGCATCATGCTGCGTGAGAACTTCCGTTCCCGGCACGAGGTGCTGGATGCGGCGAACGCCGTGTTCGGCCTGTGCATGTCGCGTGAGCTGGGCGACATCGACTATGACGAAGCTGCCGCGCTGAAGTGCGGGGCGAGCTATGACGGTGACGTGCCGAAACCTGAGCTTGGTATTATCGCGCTGCCGCACGGCGGCGACGAGGACGACAGCCCCGATAAACTCGAGACCGAGGCGCAGTATGTCGCGGCGAGGATAAAAAGACTGGTCGACTCGGGAACGGAGGTATCCGGCCGAGGTGGTATGCGGCCGCTGGAGTACGGTGACATTGCTATCCTGCTCCGCACAGCAAACTCTACGGGGGCTGCATACAGAAATGCGCTGGTGCAGCAGGGAATACCGGTCGCCTCCGTACAGGGCGGCGGATTTTTCACCTCTGTCGAGATATCTACTATGATGTCCATGCTTGCGATAATCGACAATCCGCATCAGGACATTCCGCTTATTGCGGTGCTGCGCTCTCCGGTGTTCGGCTTCACGGCGGACGAGCTCTCGGCGGTGCGTGCATCCGATAAACGCTGTGATTTCTACACTGCACTCTGCGAGGCTGCCGAGACCGACGAAAAATGCGCCGGATTTATAAAAATGCTTGCGAAATTCCGCAGTGAGGCGGCGGATATGAGCGCCGCGGAGCTCGTATGGCGGCTGTGCGGAGAGCTTGATATGCTTGCAATATGCAGCGCAATGAGCGACGGTGAGCAGCGCAGGGCAAATCTGCTGGAGCTGGCGGAGCTGTCAGAACGCTTTGAGAGCAGCGGCTACCGCGGACTGCACAGATTTGTGCTGTGGCTGCGTCGGCTTGCCGAGAGAAATCAGGAGCCCGCTACCGGCGCGGCCACGGCATCGGCCGTGCAGATAATGTCGGTGCACAAATCCAAGGGGCTGGAGTTCCCGGTAGTATTCCTGTGCGATTCCGGGCACCGCTTCAATAAGCGCGACAGTCAGGATTCGGTGCTCGTACATCCGCAGCTCGGCCTTGGACCGAAGCTGACTGATACCGTGCGCCGCATAGAGTACCCGACTCTTGCACGTCATGCGATACGTCTGCGGCTTGAGCGGGAGACGCTGTCGGAGGAGCTGCGGCTGCTGTATGTCGCGCTGACCCGTGCCAAAGAGCGGCTGATCATAACCGGCATCCTGAAGGATCCTGAGACGGCCATAGAAAGATCACGCGCCGCAGTTACCCGGCCGATGGCGCCCGAGGTACTGGCCTCGGCTCAGTCGATGCTCGACTGGCTCATATACTCGGCCATTGCCGACGGAGGGGAGAATATCACCTTGACCGTCGCCGAGCCGCTGACCGCGGAGCCGATCCGCGCACAGGTTGCGCCTGTAGCGGGCAGTGACGAGGGAATGATATCGGAGCTTGCCCGGCGGCTGGAGTTCAGATATCCGCATGCCGATGCTGAGCGCCTGCCCTCAAAGGTCACGGCCACGGAGCTGAAGGGCCGCGGCGAGATCGACGAGGATGCGCAGAGCGTCGCGCCTAAGCCCGCGCCGAACTTCCGCAGACCGGATTTTGAGAAGATACACCGCCCAGCGACCGGCGCAGAACGCGGAGTTGCAACACATCTGGTGCTGCAATACATGGACTTTGCCAGGAGCGGCAGTCTCGCGGAGATAGAGGGTGAGATAGCACGGCTGCTGGCGGAGAAGTTTATCACCCGCCGTGAGGCCGAAGCCGTCGATGCCGGAGCTATCGACGCGCTGTTCCGGTCACAGCTCGGGCGGCGTATGCTGTCGGCGCAGAGTATGTACAGGGAATTCAGATTCTCGCTGCTGTGCGGTGCGGACGAGGTGTTCGGCACGGCTCCGGGCGAGGAGGTCCTGCTGCAGGGCGTCGTCGACTGCTGCATCGAGGAGAACGGCGGGCTTGTGATAATCGACTATAAGACGGACAGAGTCAGCAGCAGGGCGGCAGTAGAGCAGAGGGCGGAGTTCTATGCGGGGCAGCTGCATGCCTATGCCGCCGCGATGGAGCGCATCACAGGCAAGCGCGTCAGGGAATGTGTGCTGTATTTTCTGGCGGCCGGCTGCGCAGTGAGCGTGGATCCGCACTTAAACAGAGTTTCCCAAGAAAATTCTTAAAAATGCTTGCATTGCGCGCTGCGCTGTGTTACAATTCGTTTTGCGTCTTGTAACTATGCGTTCGCGCACAATCAAGGCAGCACATGACGAGGAGACAGAACCATGAAGGAAGGAA
>CAKTNU010000084.1 GCA_934589325.1 uncultured Oscillospiraceae bacterium
ACGTCCACAGGAGGAACTATGCCCTTGCGGTGCAGCTCACGGCTGAGGATTATCTGACCCTCGGTGATGTAGCCGGTCAGGTCGGGGATGGGGTGCGTCTTGTCATCTTCGGGCATGGTCAGAATGGGTATCATTGTGATAGAGCCCTTCTTGCCCTGACGCCGTCCTGCGCGCTCGTACATGGTCGCAAGGTCGGTGTACAGGTAGCCGGGATATCCGCGGCGGCCGGGAACTTCCTTCTTTGCGGCGGAGACTTCACGCAGTGCCTCGGCGTAGTTGGTAATATCGGTGATGATGACGAGGACCTGCATGTCCTTCTCGAAGGCGAGGTACTCGGCAGCGGTCAGAGCCATACGCGGGGTCGCTATACGCTCGACGGCGGGGTCGTTTGCGAGGTTAGAGAAAACTACGGTACGCTCGATCGCACCGGTGCGGCGGAAGTCGTTGATAAAGTACTCGGACTCCTCAAACGTGATACCGACAGCGGCGAAAACGACCGCGAAGGTCTCATTGTCACCCAAGACCTTCGCCTGACGTGCGATCTGCGCGGCGAGAGCGGCGTGGGGCAGACCGGAGCCGGAGAATATCGGCAGCTTCTGGCCGCGGACCAGCGTATTCAGACCGTCTATGGTGGAAACACCGGTCTGGATGAACTCTGCGGGGTAGGCACGGGCAGCCGGGTTCATCGGGAGACCGTTGATGTCAAGATGCGCCTCGGCGAGGATATCGGGGCCACCGTCGATGGGCTGCCCCATACCGTTGAAGACGCGTCCGAGCATATCCTCGGAAACCGCAAGCTCCAGCGGGTGGCCAAGGAAGCGGACCTTGGACTGCGCGAGATTGATGCCCTGCGCGGATTCAAAAAGCTGGACGACAGCCCTGTCACCCTCGACCTCAAGAACCTTGCAGCGGCGGACCTCACCGTTGGGCAGCTCTATCTCTGCCAGCTCGTCATAGGTGACGCCCTCAACATGGTCGACGACCATCAGCGGGCTTGCTATCTCTCTTATAGTCTTATACTCTTTAATCATGCGTCCTCACCTCCGGCAATGACTTCGTCGATCTCCTTCTTCATCAGCGCTTCGATCTCATCGTAGTCTGCGGCGAAGGAGACTGCGTCCGCCATCTTTGCGCGGCCGATCCTTTCACGGGCGCTGATGGCAAACAGGCCGTTCATATCCGCACCCTTGCTGAGTGCGTCACGGCAAAGCTCGTCGTAATGCAGGATAATGTCAAGGAGTCTGTACTGCTTGGCGTAGGAGGAATATGCATCCTCGTCGACGAAGGCGTTCTGCTGAAGGAAGTCCTCACGGATCATCTTTGCGGTCTCCATCGTGAGCCTGTCAGCCGGGGACAGCGCATCCTGACCGACCAGACGGACGATCTCCTGCAGCTCACTCTCCTCCTGCAGAATGTGCATGGACTTGGTGCGGTTGGCCATGTAGCCTTCACCGAACTGCTCGGTGTACCAAGGCGCCAGAGTGTCCATGTACAGCGAGTAAGAAGTCAGCCAGTTGATAGCGGGGAAGTGACGGGCATAGGCAAGGCTGGAGTCAAGCGCCCAGAACACTTTGACTATACGCATCGTCGCCTGGGAAACAGGCTCGGAAATATCGCCGCCCGGAGGCGAAACGGCGCCGATTGCAGTGACGGAGCCCTGACGGTCGTCCGCACCGAGGCATTCGACAACGCCTGCACGCTCATAGAACTGCGCCAGACGGGAGGCGAGATAGGCGGGGTAGCCCTCTTCACCGGGCATCTCCTCCAGACGGCCGGACATCTCACGCAAAGCCTCTGCCCAACGGGAGGTGGAGTCTGCAAGGACGGCGACGTCATAGCCCATGTCGCGGAAGTACTCGGCTATCGTGATGCCGGTGTATATCGAGGCTTCACGTGCCGCGACGGGCATATCAGAGGTGTTTGCGATGAGAACGGTACGCTTCATCAGCGGCTCACCGTTGCGCGGGTCCTTGAGTTCGGGGAACTCCATAAGAACGTCGGTCATCTCGTTGCCGCGCTCACCGCAGCCTATGTAGATAACAATATCAACGTCCGACCACTTTGCAAGCTGGTGCTGCACGACGGTCTTGCCGGAGCCGAAGGGACCGGGGACTGCCGCAGTGCCGCCCTTTGCAATGGGGAAGAGCGTGTCTATGATACGCTGGCCGCTGTTCATGGGGCGGCTGGGAACGTACTTCTTGGTGTATGGTCTCGCGATACGGACGGGCCAGCGCTGGATCATGGTCAGCTCGTGGTCGACGCCTTTGGCGTCGCGAACGACGGCAACAACATCAGTAACAACGTGCTCGCCTGCGTTCAGGCTGACGACCTCGCCGGTCACCCCGTAGGGTACCATTATTTTGTGCAGTATAGCGCTGGTCTCCTGCACGGTGCCGAGCACATCGCCGGAAATGACTCTGTCACCGGGCTTTGCAGTGGGGACGAAGTCCCATTTCTTTTCACGGTTGAGCGCGGGAACGTCGGTGCCGCGGGTAATGGAGTCCCCGGAGAGGGCACGCATCTCTGGCAGGGGGCGCTGGATACCGTCATAGATGTTGTCAAGCATACCGGGTCCAAGCTCAACGGACATCGGCATGCCGGTGGTCTCAACAGTGGCGCCGGGGCCGAGGCCGGAGGTCTCCTCATAGACCTGGATGGACGCCTTGTCGCCGGTCATGTTAAGGATCTCGCCTATCAGACGCTGAGAACCGACACGGACAACGTCGGAAACGTTGGCGTCCGCAAGGTTCTCGGCCACGACAAGCGGTCCGGAAACTTTTGTTATGGTTCCGCTCATTTACATACCTTCCTTTAATAGTGTTGAAGGACGGGCGTCAGTCGCCCAGAATGTTCGTGCCGACGGCACGCTCGACAGCGGCCTTGAGCGCCGACTGTCCGAGCCCCATCGAGCCTTCTCTGCCGGGGATAAGGATCACGGCCGGAGTGGGGCGATCCTTGAACTTGTTTATCTCATGCTCAAGCTCCGCGGCGAGATTTTCTTCGATATAGATTATGGCATAATCGTCGCTCTCGCGGGTGAGGCGGCGCAGGATATGCCCGGCTTCGGCAGCGTCCGCGGCAGGATATGTCTCCAGCCCGAGCGCACGGAAGCCGATGACGGTGTCTCTGCCGCCGATAACAGCGATTTTAAGCATACATATCACGCAGCCTTTCTCGTATCAGCTCTGGGGCGATGCCCTCGCGCTTGCCGGTGAGTATCATTCTGACGGCGGTTATCTCGCTTTCTACGGCGGCAAGATAGGCGATAAGAGCCTCGGGACCGTAGCTGACGAGCTTTGCCGAACAGAGGTACGCGTTCACCGCATTGTCGCATGCGAGCTCGAAGGCGGTCATGCTCCCGCCGGAAACGGCATCCGCGCCGAGTGCGGCGGCCTTTTCGAGCTTGGAGCTCGCATAGAGCGCGGCAATACCGTCCTTGTCGCCTGCGGCGGATATACGTGATATGTCAATGCTGCCGCCGGGGATGAGCGCTGCGGCCATGAAATCGGCGTCCTTGCCCATACGCAGGGCGCGGACGGCGGTTTTCAGATTGGCGGCGTCTATCATGATGGCAACGTAGCCGTCAAGGAACGGGCAGCCGGCCTGTTTCGCGGTTGACCGAAGCTCTGCGAAGAGAGCCTTATCGAGTATGAAATCGGCAAGCTGCGGGTTTGCGGTGCGGGCAAGGCTGCTTTCAGCCTCGGCAATGGCGCGGCCGAAGGTCTCCGGAAGCTGGCTGAGCAGATCCTCGCTGAAAATGTTCAAAAGCGTGTCCGGACCGAACCTGCCGGATGCGCTCATAAGCCGCTTCGCGTCCTGCCCTGTGGCCTTGGCCTTTATCATGACCTTGGCGTTGTGGTAGTCATACTTGAGCTTGAATACGTCCAATATCGCCTTGTCGGGCGCGGATTTTTCAAGCTCTGCAAAGCAGTCCTCACGGCGTTGTGTGAGATAAGCCTCGATTTCCTTCGTGGTCATCTGGGACATATCGTCATAGCCGGAGTCGGTCAGCAGCTTTGCCGCCTCCTCATAGGTCGCGGCCTCGAGCATACGGTTGGCTCTGTCAGCGTTGAGGAGCTTGGGCTCCTTGGCGCGGACCATCGCGGACAGGCAGAGGTACGCTTCTTTTTTTGTTGACAATTTATTCCCTCCCTATATGGGATTGTGCAGCCGCGGCATCAATCGAAAAGGACCTTGGCGATCTCTGACGCCATGCCGCTGCGCTGAAGCTCAACAAGCAGCTCTGCGGTGCAGTTTGCCGCAACGCTGCCGCGGCGGAGTATAAGACCGCCTGCGAAGCTGCCGGTCTCGTCGCTGAGGCTGAAGCTGCCGCCCTTGAAGAGCGCATCGGCCGCCTTGACAACGTCCGCACCGATAGCTTCACGGTCGCGTGCGTTGAGGATGATCTCCTCGCTGCCGGTCACGGCCGCTTCGGAGGCGAGCTTTGCCAGCAGGGATACATACTGCTCGCGGGGGAGCGCAACGATCATTTCAACGGCCTTGTCAAAGCTCGCCGAGACCATCTCCTGCTTGAGCGCGAGCACGCCCTTTCGCGATTCCATCTGGGCCATGCGCTTCATGCTGTCTGCCCGGCTCTCGCACTCCTTTACGCCGGCACGTATTCTCTCGGCGTAGGTGTCCTTGGCCTGCTGTTCACAGCCGGACTTGATGGCTGCGCACTGCTCGGCTGCCTCAGCCAGTATCGCGTTGGCCTGCTCCTCTGCGTCGGAGCGGATATGCGCGATTATTTTTTCAGTGCCTTTCATAAATATCTCCTGTTCGGTGTGTTATCAGAAAGAGATGCTGTTGAGCATCATGAAGGAGGCAAGCAGAGAAAGTATTGCGTAGAACTCAACGGTGATGCAGAGGATCATACCGCGGGACCAGTCGTCAGGCTTCTTGGCAAGAATGTTGACGGAGGCAGCGGCGACCTTGCCCTGTGCGATAGCGGAAAGCAGACCGCCGAATGCGATGGGCAGGCAGGCGGACATGATCTGGAAGCCCTGAGTGACGGTCATACCGGCGGTGAGCTTGCTGAATGCGAGGAACCAGATAACGAAGCCGTACAGACCCTGAGTGCCGGGGATGACCTGAAGTATCATTGCTTTACCGAATTTGCTGGGATCCTCTGCAACGAGGCCGGCGCCCGCTTCACCGGCGATACCGGTACCCTTTGCGGAGCCGATGCAGGCGAGGAATGCAGCGAGGCCTGCGCCCAGAAGACCGATGGCGTAGCCGCCGATAGAGTTCAGAAATTCCATTTTAATTTCCTCCTAAATCTTAAATATGTTTTGTTTAAATAAGATACGATTATTTAGCCCGGACGTATTTGCTCTTGATGCGCAGCGGGCTGAATGGTTTGCCGCCGTCCTCATAGAATTTGCCAAAGAACTCAAGGCACTGGAGACGCAGGTCGTGCACGTAGCAGCCGAGAATATTCAGGCCGAAGTTCAGGCAGTGGCCTATAAGGAAGATGACTATGAAAGCGAGCATCGTGAGCACGTTCACGCCGGAGCCGCTTGCGGGCATGGCTGCGATGGTGTTGAACACCTGCGCGACGACGCCGCCCGCGAGCATGAGCGCCATGATACGCGAGTAGGAGAGAATGTCGCCGAACCAGCCGGTGAGCGTGTTGTAGATGCAGCCGAATGCGGCTCCGATTATGCCGAAGCCCTTTGCGCCGCGGGCGGAGCCAATCAGCAGAGCGGCAGCGCCTATTATCAGCACCACAATGCCGGGAGTGACCAGTGCATCGGTAACGCCGAGGAGACCCAAACCGGCCATGACGCCGCCGATGAGGATGACCCACAGCGGGACCTCTTCCCACAGGCCATCAGCAAGGTGGCCGCGGCGGACCTTCATGCAGAAACTGATAGCCAGACCGGTGTTCAGGTGAAGGATACCAAGGACCATGGAGCCGTAAAGGACCATAGTGCTGTTATTCACCGGACTGAACAGGTACGGCAGACCCTCCCAGGTGCTTGAGGGGTTGAACATATGTACGAGCTGATACGGCGCGTCTCCGAAGAAGCCGCCGGTCAGCGCACCCATTGCCAAGGTCGATATGCCGCAGTAAAGCAGAAGTTGGCAGAAGCTCAGACTGCCCTCGCGTGGCTTTATTTTCGCCATTGCGACCAGTGCGGCGGCGATCATGATAAGACCGTAGCCTATATCCGCCATCATGAGCCCGTAGAACAGAATGAAAAACGGGGCCATGAGCGGGTTTGCGTCAACAGATCCGTAAGCCGGGAGACTGTACATGTTCGTGACCATGTTGAGCGCATTTGTGAATTTGTTGTTCTTGAGCTGCACCGGGACTGTGGGATACTCGTCCTCTGACGGTTCCTCGGTCTCCCAAGCGCAGTCGTACTTTTCGAATATTTCGGCAAGCTCGGCTTCGCGCTCCGCAGGCACCCAGCCCTGCATGACCAGAACATTTGTCATGCCGTAGAGCTTGTCCTCGGCTTCGGCGCGGGCAATCTTCGTGCCCAGCACGTCCGCCGCGAGCTTGAGCTCGTCGCGGTGCTCCGCAAGCTGACCGATACGCTGCACGCAGCCTGCCTTTTCGTCGGCGAGTTTATGCAGCTCCTTCTCGGCCGCGGCGATACATTCGCGTGCGGTGCCGTTCATACCGGAGACGGGTGCCGCAGCGAAGCTGAAGCCGCGCATGCAGTCCATGACGGCGGCGTGCTGCTCCTTCATACAGACCAGGGCCAGATACTTCTGCATCTTGTCCGAATCTACCAGAAACAGCTCCGCTTCCTCCGTGACCGCTGCAAGCGCACTCTCCATCGCGGAAAAGTCCGTGCTGCCGGCGACCGTTCCCAACACTACGGAGCAGCGCTGAGTTTCGGTGGTTTTGAGGGACATATCAAGCGGCGCCCACGGCTTCAGCGCGTCAATGGTGTTTTCCAGACGGCCGACCTCCGCGCCGATGCTTTTTATGCGATCCTCGTTTGCGGATATCTCATCCGCTATTGCCAACGCCGCGCCGACGCCGCTGTCGTCCAGCAAAACGTCCTCGCCGACCTCCGGCAATGCACTGAGCAGGGGTCTCTTTGCGGGGGAATACCTGTCGAGAATACTCACGGCGCTGACTAATGCCATGTGCTGGGACTTGAATGTCATAAGGCCGCTGCTCTCGCGCTTCAGAAGCTCCTTGTAGTCGGAATCCTGAATCTCGCCCTCAATTTCGGAGAACTCGACGCAGCCTTTGCGGATCAGCTCCTTCAGCAGCGCATCCTTGTTGGACCGGATAGCCATGAGCCGCAGCTTTTTCATTTTTACAATGGCCATTTAGCTGTTCACTATCCTTTCCACAACAAGAGCCGCGGCTTTCTCAAGTCTGGCTTCGGCTCTGGCGCGCAGTGCGGCCTTCCGATTTTCCGTCTCCGCGGAAAGCTCTCCCGCCTCCGTCATCGCTTTGGCGTCAGACTGACGGCGCAGCTCGGTCAGCTCGCTGTCGGCCTTGGCACGCGCAGCTTCAACTGCGGCCTTGCCTTCGTTTTCGGCCTCCGCGGACATCTGACGGGCCTTGACCTCGGCCGCGGCTATCAGCTCCTTTGCGTCGGCTTCGGCTTTGGCTATGCCCGCAATCGCTTCAAATGACATTGGCACACCT
>CAKTNU010000085.1 GCA_934589325.1 uncultured Oscillospiraceae bacterium
GGATAATAGAAGCATATGAGGTATATGACAAGAAAAATCCGGCCGAGCAGGTCAAAAAGCTGCCGCCGAAGAAATTCAAGAGGAAATAAGCATGGAGCATGAGATATACATCAGCCGTGAGGTGAAAAATCTCGGACATAATAATTCGGCTGCACTGATAAAGAAGGCTGTTAACATGGCGCTTGACGTGGAAGGTGTGGATGTGCCGTGCATCGTCAGTGTAATGCTGACGGATGATGACGGCATACACCGCGTGAATAATGAGTTTCGCGGCGTTGACCGCGCCACCGACGTTTTGAGCTTCCCGATGAATGAGCTTGTCCCCGGCGAATTTGACGCCGACGAATGTGAGCGGGACATGGACACAGGAGCCGTTTTGCTCGGCGATATGATGATATCCGTTCCCCGCTGTGAGGCTCAGGGCGAGGAGTTCGGCCATGGCTATGAGCGGGAGATCATGTACCTTACCGTCCATTCGATCCTGCATCTGCTCGGCTATGACCATGTCGATGAAGGTGAAATGAAAAAGCAGATGCGCACAAGAGAAAAACTTATAATGGGAGAAGAAGAATGACCAGATCTGCAATGATAACCATATGCGGCCGCCCGAATGTAGGAAAATCCACACTGACAAATGCCCTCGTGGGCGAAAAAATAGCGATCGTATCAAACAAGCCGCAGACTACCAGAAACCGCATTACCGCAATAGTCAATCGCGGAGATACTCAGTTTGTCCTGATGGATACTCCGGGCTTCCATAAGCCGCGTACAAGACTCGGTGACTACATGGTTCAGGTCGTCAGGGAGAGCGTTGCGGACGTCGACGCGGTGCTTCTGTTGGTAGAGCCTGTCGCTGCCATAGGCCCGCAGGAGGATGCGCTTATTGCACGCCTGAAAGAGAGCGGGGCACCGGCGATATTGCTCATAAATAAAATCGACACTGTGGACAAGACCCGGCTTCTCGAGGTGATCGCGCTCTATTCTGCAGCTTTTGATTTTGATGCAGTCATTCCCATATCCGCCAAGACCGGCGAGGGACTGGAGGAACTGTTTGCAGAGCTTGAAAAATATGCTACCGATGGTCCGCATCTCTTCCCGGACGACATGATAACCGACCAGCCGGAGCGCCAGATATGTGCGGAGCTCGTCCGCGAAAAGCTGCTTACCTGCCTTGACAAGGAGATACCGCACGGAACCGCCGTTGAGGTCACAAAATTTTCCGAGCGTGATGACGGAATAATCGATCTTGAGGTAACGATATACTGTGAAAAAGACAGTCATAAAGGTATAATTATCGGTAAGAAAGGTGCAATGCTGAAGAAGATAGGCGAACTTGCCCGAAAGGATATTGAGGAGTTTATGGGCACGAAGGTCTATCTGCAGACATGGGTCAAGGTCAAGGAGAACTGGAGAGACTCCATGGCTCAGCTGCGCAACTTCGGCTACGGTGAACGCTAATATCTGCCAGCTCTAATCCGGCCTCCGCTGCAAATACTAATTTCAGCGAGGAGGCGCGAGAACATGAGCAAGGATGCTATATGGCAGGCATTTGCCGAAACGGGAGACCCGCTGTACTATATGCTGTACAAAGCGACGCAGGACGAGCCGCACCGCCGCTCCGCGCCGCAGGAAAAGCTGGGGAATATGTCTAAGGATATGCCCCGGAGCGAGGATTGATGCGATACATATGTTCAACACCGTTCAGGCGCTGGTTCTGCGCGAGGTAAGATATAAGGAAGCGGACAGGCTACTGACGCTTTTCACAAAAACAGATGGAAAGCTGACTGCAAAGGCAAGAGGAGCTCTGCGTAAGGGCAGCAAGACCGCCGCGGCAACACAGCAGCTGACATATTCCGAGATGACGCTGTTCGGAAACCGCGGAAAGTGGACCGTGAACGAGGCGGCGATAATAGAAAGCTTTGACGGACTTCGCATGGATATCGCAGATTTTGCCCTCGGCTGTTACTTTGCGGAATGTCTGGAAGCGCTCAGTGTTGAGGATCAGCCGGACGAGGCGATGCTGCAGCTGGGACTCAATTCGCTGTATGCGCTGAGCAGAAAAATATATCCTGCAGCGCTTATCAAAGCCGTATTTGAGCTTCGATTGATGTGCCTTGCCGGGTATACGCCGGAGCTTGGCGGCTGTGCCGAGTGCGGCAGAGAAATGCCGGAAAGCCCGCTTCTCAGCCTGACAAGCGGAGTAGTCTGCTGCCGAGCCTGCCAGACGGCAGCCATGGGGCAGGTAATTCCGATTTGCACCGACTCTTTGGCAGCAATGCGGTATATTGTCACAGCCCCGGCAAAGCAGCTCTTTTCCTTCACAATAGCGGACGAGCCTATGCGTCGGCTTTCGGATGCCGCGGAGCAATATCTGCTGCGTCAGACCGAACGGCGCTTCGGCACGCTCGATTACTGGAAAAATGTAAGATAAGACCACTGATTCAGAGGACACATATGAGCTTTTATAAAAAATCACTTACAACGCTGGAGCTTCCCGCAGTACTTCAGATGCTGTCGGCAGAGGCTGTGAGCGAAACAGCAAAGGAGCTTGCGCTTGAGCTGACACCGTCAGGCGATGAGCACGAGGTCAAGCGACGCCTTGAAGAGACAACGGCAGCAAAGACGATGATGACCGTCCGCGGCGGCCCTGGCTTTTCCGGGGTCAAGGATGTGCGCCCCTCGCTTGCAAGAGCCGATCTTGGCGGCGCACTCAATACGCGTGAGCTGATGGATATTGCCCGCGTTCTGCAATGCGCACGGCTGGTGCGAGGCTATATTGCAGACGACTCCGTCGGCAAGACGCCGATAGACAGCCTTTTTTATGCGCTGAGGGCTAATAAGTTCCTCGAAGAAAAAATAAACACGTCCATAGTCGGTGAGGACGAGATAGCGGACTCTGCATCGCCGGAGCTTACCAGTATCCGCCGCCAGATGCGCGCTGCAGCGGCAAGAGCGCGTGATGCGCTGACAAAGATAATCTCATCTCCGTCGTACGCAAAGGCGCTTCAGGAGCCGATAATTACAATGCGCTCCGATAGATATGTCGTCCCGGTCAAAGCCGACCACAAGGGAGCCGTCCCCGGACTCGTGCATGATATCTCCGCATCTGGTATGACGCTTTTTGTAGAGCCTATGGCTGCAGTAAAAGCTAATAATGAACTGCGCGAGCTGAATGCCCGGGAAAAAATAGAGATAGACCGCATACTTGCTGAGCTGTCGGCGGACTGTGCAGAACATAAGGACGATATTTCGTCCGACTTTGACCTGCTTGTCAGACTTGACCTGATTTTTGCAAAGGCAAAGCTGTCGTACAAGCTCAACTGCGGCGCGGCAGCACTTGAGACAGATAAGGGCATTGTCCTGCGCCGTGCGCGGCATCCGCTGCTGGATCAGGCAAAGGCGGTGCCGGTGAGCCTTGAACTCGGAGAGAGCTTTGACACTCTTGTTATTACCGGCCCCAATACCGGAGGCAAAACGGTCACGCTCAAGACCATAGGTCTGCTTGCCGCGATGAATCAATGCGGCCTGCATATTCCGGCTTCCGACGGCAGCAATCTGCCGGTATTCAGCCATATCCTTGCGGATATCGGTGACGAGCAGAGTATTGAGCAGAATTTGTCTACATTTTCTGCGCACATGACAAACATTGTCAGCATACTTAAAGACTGTGACGACCGCTCTCTGCTGCTGTTTGATGAGCTCGGCGCAGGTACCGACCCAACAGAGGGCGCAGCCCTCGCAATATCGATAATCGAGTATGCCCGGCAAAAAGGCGCTATTATCGCCGCAACGACGCACTATGCCGAGCTTAAGGTATATGCGACGAACGAACCTCGTGTGCAGAACGCGTCCTGCGAGTTCGACGTTGAGACTCTGCGGCCGACATATCATCTACTCGTAGGCATCCCCGGCAAGTCAAACGCCTTTGCCATATCCAAGCGTCTCGGCCTCGGCGACGATATAATCGAGGATGCAAAAAATCGCGTAAGCACTGAGAGCGCGAGCTTTGAGGCGACTATAGAAAAGCTGGAGCAGACCCGCATGCTGCTGGAAAAGGACAGAAATGAGGCAGCATTGAAGCTCCGTCAAGCGGAAGAAAACGCAAAGAAGGCGGCGTTCATGAAGGCCGAACTGGAAGTCAGGCTTGAGAAGGCTGATGTCAAAGCCAGACGTGACGCAGAGCGCATAATCGCCGAGGCACGTGCCGCGGCTGACGAGACCTTTGCCGAGCTTGACGAGATGCGAAAGCATATAAACGACGAGGACGACGCCCGGAAGGTCAATGAGGCACGCTCCGCTCTGCGCCGCAGACTGAATGAAACGCAGGCCGCATTTCGCCCTGCAGCTCCGGAACCTGCGGAAGATAAGAAATCATCCCGTCCGGTAGTACCGGGCGATACGGTAGAAATAAAGTCGATGGGTATGAAGGCGGAGGTCGTATCCGTCTCTCCGGACAGAGTGCTTACCCTGAGAGCCGGCATCATGAACGTGACAGCCAAGGAGGACGAGGTCCTGCTCATTGAAGGGCAGAAAGCAAAGACCAAAAAGGCCGCCGTCGCCGCATCTGCTGCAGCCCAGCTCCGAACCGCACCCGTGGCTCCGGAAATAGATCTCCGCGGGATGGAGACAGTCGAAGGCGTCATTGCGGCCGAGAGGTATATAGACAGCGCTGTGATGGGCAAACTAAAAACAGTCACTATAATCCACGGCAAGGGCACAGGTGCGCTCAGGACTGCGATACAGCAGATGCTGCGGCGCAATAAATGCGTAAAATCGTTCCGCCTTGGGCGTTACGGTGAGGGCGAGACCGGTGTTACTGTGGTCGAACTTAAATAAAATTTCCGAACATTGCAGCGTTAAAATGTGTAAAATAACGAAAGCGTCGAAAGCGGTTGACTCTTGACGGAAAATCTGATAGATTATACGAGTAGTCCGTTGCATATTTTGTTATAATTAATGAGGAGTGGCGAGTATGATAACCAAAGAAGTAGTCATCAACAATCAGGTAGGTCTTCACGCCAGACCCGCGACTTTCTTCATTCAGAAAGCCAATGAGTTCAAGAGCAGCATTTGGGTCGAGAAGGAAGACAGACGCGTCAATGCAAAGAGTCTGCTTGGCGTTCTTTCACTGGGCATCGTAAAGGGCACCGCTATCACTATTATTGCTGACGGCGCCGATGAGGACGCGGCTATCGCGACCTTGTCCGAGCTCATTGATTCTGACTTTTCCGAGTGATATTCGCAAAAACCGTGTTATAACAGGGCGTGATTTTTCACGCCCTGTTTTTTGAAATTTGAGGTATAAAATGCTTGATACCCTGCGCGAAAAAGCAAATAATCTCCCTCTGCTGCCGGGCGTGTATATCATGCTCGACGCGCAGAAGGAGGTAATATATGTCGGCAAGGCAAAGAAACTGAAAAACCGTGTCAGCAGCTATTTTCACGGCGAGCATCTGCCGAAGGTCGCCGCTATGGTCGAAAAGGTCGCAGACTTCAACGTCATCGTTGCAGGCTCCGAGTTTGAAGCGCTGGTACTCGAAAATTCACTGATAAAACGCCACAAGCCGCATTATAATATCCTGCTCAAGGACGACAAGGGCTATCCGTTCATCCGTATGGATCTGAAAAGTGAGTACCCGTCGATGACTCTTACAAACAAGCCCGGTAAAGACGGAGCAAGATATTTCGGCCCGTTCGGGAGCCGCGGTCAGACTAAGGAGATAATAAGTACCGTAAGCAAGGCACTTCTGCTGCCTGACTGCGGGCGGAAATTTCCTCGGGATATCGGCAAAGAGCGTCCGTGCCTGAACTATCACATGGGCTGCTGTGCAGGCTGGTGCCTGCGTGACAGCAGTGCGGAGAATTACCGCAAAAGCATTTCACAGGCCGTGCTCATTCTGGAGGGAAAGAGCGGCGAACTTGTAGAGGAGCTTCGCTGTCAGATGGAGCAGGCGGCCGAGGAGCTGCGCTTTGAGCGTGCTGCCGAGCTTCGTGACAGGCTGAAGGCTGTGGAGCTTCTGGCGCATAAGCAACGCGTTATATCGACAGCCTTTGCAGATACAGATGCAATAGGCTTCTGCCGCGGCGCAAAGAGCTGTTTTGTTGTGCTTCATTTTGTCGACGGTGATCTGGTAGGCAAAGATGTAGAGATGTTCGACGAACCGCTTGAGGATGACAGCGAGGCCGTGTCGGAGCTTGTGCGGGAATACTTCACCGCGCATCGCGGCGGCTGGCCGAAATCCATTCTTCTTCCGTGCGAGATAGACGACCGCGAAGATATGGAAGAGCTTCTGAGCGAGTGTGCCGGCAGAAGAGTGTATATCGAAATGCCGAAGCGCGGCGAGCGCATGCGCCTTATCGAGAGCGCCGCACTCAATGCACGCGAGGAAATACAGCGCCGCACCACCGCAGCCCAGCGGCGGTCAAAGACATTGGAGTGGCTGCAGAAAACGCTTGAGCTGCCGGACTTTCCCGAGCGCATTGAGGCATTCGACATATCGAACCTCGGCGATACCGGCATAGTCGCCGCAATGACTGTCCATGTTGACGGCAAGCCGCTGAAGCGCGATTACCGTAAATTCCGCATTAAGGACATGCCGATACGCGACGACTATGCAAGCATGTATCAGGCGGTGTACCGCCGGTTCAGGCACTATGTTGAAGGCGATGCAAAGTTCTCTCCGCTGCCAGAACTGCTGCTGATAGACGGCGGCCAGACACACGCGGCCACTGCGCTGCAGGCCGTGACGGAGCTTGGCCTGCACGTCCCGATTTTCGGTATGGTCAAGGATGACAGGCACCGCACACGTGCCCTTATAAGCCCGGCCGGACAGGAGATCGGTATAAGCGGCAATCAGGCTGTATTTGCCCTTATCGGCAATATTCAGGAAGAAACGCACCGTTTTGCGATAGAGTATCAGCGCTCACTGCGTCAGGAGAGCTATGGCTCAAGCCTAGACAAAATAAACGGGGTCGGAGAGAAGCGCCGCAGCGACCTTATGAAATATTTTAAATCCGTCAAAGCCATAAAAGCCGCAGACATCGAACAACTTCGGCTTGTTGTGCCAAAAAATACGGCTCAGGCGGTGTATGACTACTACCACAGCGACAATAAAGACGATAAGGGTGATAATAATATATGCGAGTGATAACCGGTTCGGCCAGAGGCAGGAGACTGAAAACTCCGGAAAATTATGATATCCGCCCGACTACAGATAACGTAAAAGAGTCGGTATTCAATATAATACAGTTTGATGTTGAGGGCAGGCGAGTGCTTGATCTCTTCGCAGGAACAGGGCAGCTTGGCATAGAATGTTTGAGCCGCGGCGCTGAGAGTGCGGTATTCGTCGATAAAGACAGGGCTGCTGCACAGATGGTCAAGGATAATCTTAAAACCTGCGGCCTGAAAGCCGTTGTTCTTCAGGAGGATGCACTTGGGTTTTTGCGTCACTGCGGCAAATTCGATATAATATTTGTAGACCCTCCATATGACGCCGGTTTGTACGAATCTGTGCTGGAAACCATCAATTTGGTTGACATATTGTCGGATGGTGGTATAATAAT